>SVKC01000018.1 GCA_015068655.1 Oscillospiraceae bacterium | reverse complement strand
CCGGAATTAGTAAATCAATATTTTGCATTAGATTTAATGCATTCAAAACTTTCAAATAATTCGAAAGTTTTGAATCTACTCCGTTTTCCATTCGAACCACCGTGCTAATGGATGTTCCGCATTTGTGCGCAAGGTCCATTTGTGTAATATTCAGCGATATGCGATACTGCTTTATTCGCATACCAAGTTCCTTCAAAATAACCTGTTCGCTTTCGTTTCCAGTTATTTTCATAAAATCACCTAATTTCTCAACTTATCATATTTGCACATTTATATTATCATATTAAGCTTAATTTGTCAAGTTTGATAAGTTATTTTTTAAAATTACAATTTAACACTCGTGAAAGCCTGGCAAGATATACCCCTTTAGGTGTAGTTTGTCAAGTTTTACTTTAAAAAACAAATTTATGCAGTTAATTTTATCTAACAGAAAAAAACTTTTAAAAAATTTCTGTTGTATATTTACAAAAAATATGTTATACTTCAAAAAGGAGAATTTGCTCTCCGGAAAAGAAGGTGTAGCTTATGTCAAAAGAATGTAAAACAAAATGCAAAGACAAAAAACACAGAACCTCTATTGGCGGTCAAGCCGTTATTGAAGGGGTTATGATGAAAGGTCCTCAAAAGCTCGCTACCGCCGTGCGCAAGCCTGACGGTGAAATAGTTGTTGAGGAAAAGCCTTTGGGAAAGGTGAGAAAAAACTGGTTTTTCAAAATTCCCATTATCCGTGGCTGTGTCAACTTTTTTGATTCAATGATTACGGGTGTGCAATCTCTTATGTACTCCGCGAAATTCTTTGATGTCGACGATGAAGGAAATCAGGTTGAGGAAGAACCGGGCAAGTTTGAAAAATGGCTCAACAAAAAGCTTGGCTCGGAAAAAGCAACAAGCATAGTTATTTATTTCTCGGTTGTGATTTCTCTGATTTTCAGTGTGGGACTGTTCATTATGCTCCCTGCGATTATCGGTGATTTCCTGAAAAATTATATTGAAAACAAGCTTATACTTACTGCAACAGAGGGTGCTGTGCGAATCGGAATTTTTCTTATCTACATAGCCCTCGTTTCTCAGATGAAGGACATCAAAAGAGTGTTTATGTACCACGGTGCGGAACACAAATCAATTCACTGCTACGAAAGCGGTGAGGAGCTCACAGTGGAAAACGTAAGAAAGCATTCCAGACTTCACCCCAGATGCGGTACAAGCTTTCTTCTTATTGTTATGGTAATCAGCATTATCGTGTTTTTCTTTATTCCCAACGAGAATATGCTTATCCGCCTTGCGCTCCGTCTTGCTCTGCTTCCTGTTGTAGCCGGCATATCCTATGAAATCATAAAGTTCGCAGGACGACATGACAACTGGTTTACGGCAATAATCAGCGCACCGGGAAAATGGTTCCAATACATTACAACAAAAGAACCTGACGACAGCCAGATTGAGGTTGCCATTACCTCTTTGAAAGCTGTTATGCCCGAAAATGCCGGTGAAGACAAATGGTAAGTCTCAAAGAGCTCAGAAAACAAGCCTCGGAAAAGCTGAAAAAAACCGGCAACGACAGTCCCCTTGCGGACGTTGATTATATTCTTTCGTATGTCCTTGGTTTTTCAAAATCGGAGCTGATTTTTGGAGATAAGCACCTTGACTGCGAGCAACAGCGTATTTTTTCATCGGCTTTTGAAAGACTTCTTTCAGGTGAGCCTGTACAGTATATTGCAGGCGGTTGTGAATTTATGTCCCTGTGGTTTGAGGTAAGCTCTGCAACCCTCATCCCCAGAGCCGATACAGAAATTCTGGTAGAAAGTGTTGTTGACCTTTGCAAGGAACGGGAGAAGCTCAATATATTTGAGGTTGGAACAGGCTCAGGCTGTATAGCCGTGAGCCTTGCTCATTTTCTGCCACAGGCAGAGGTTTTGTCCGTAGACATATCGGAAGAGGCTCTCGCTGTTGCGAAAAGAAATTCATCACGTCTCGGCACAGAAAGCCAATGCCGATTCGAAAAGCTTGACATAATGAAAAAGCTTCCCGAATGTGAAAAGCTTCCCGATGTAATTGTTTCAAATCCCCCCTACATTCCGGACAAGGATATTTCGGAACTAGACAAAAAGGTAAAGGACTTTGAGCCTCTTTCTGCCCTGATTGGCGGTTGTGACGGACTTGATTTTTATCGAAGAATTGCCCATGATGTTCCTCTTGCGAAGGGAGGACTTCTCGCCTTTGAGGTGGGAATCGGTCAGGCAACGGATGTTGCCGCCATAATGGAAGAACATTTCCGTGACATAAGGCTTATCCGCGATTTAAGCGGCATTGAGCGTGTTGTTCTGGGCTTTCTTGGATAAGACTTTTTCCGTTTCTGAAAATAGGGCTTGAAATTTTTATTTTTATATGATAAAATGGCAAGGTAGCTAACTTTTACGCAGAAGGGAAATTGATTATGCGTAGATTTTTCACTGAACCTCAGAATATTTCAGGCGGTGTTGCAGAAATTTTTGAGGACAGCAAGCATATTGAAAAGGTACTCCGAATGAACTGTGGTGACCGAATTCTGATTTTTGACGGTTCGGGAACTGAATATATTGCGGAGCTTGTTTCCATCAAAAAAAATCTTTGTCAAGCAAGGATTTTGGAGGAAACCCAATCTCTTTCGGAGCCTCAGGTGAAGATAACCCTCTTTCAGGGTCTTCCGAAGTCAGGAAAAATGGAGACAATAATCCAAAAATCAGTTGAGCTTGGAGTTTTTGAAATTGTTCCCGTAATAATGGAACGATGCGTAACGAAAATTGCAAACAAATCCGCAGGCGAAGAAAAAGCAAAGCGTTGGAACAAGGTTTCGGTAGAAGCCGTGAAGCAATGCGGAAGAGGTCTCATTCCAAAGGTTTTGGAGCCTGTTTCCTTTGAAAAAGCAATCGAAATGATGAAGGAGCTTGACCTTTCCCTTATGCCTTATGAGCTTTTGGGTCACGAAGGAAAAACCGGTCTCAAAAAGGTACTTTCGGACAAGCCGGATGCCACCTCCTTTGGCATTTTGGTGGGACCCGAGGGCGGCTTTTCGGATGAGGAAGCGGCTTTCGCACTGGAAAACGAAATCACAGCAATCGGTCTGGGTCGCAGAATCCTGCGTACAGAAACCGTATCGGGAGCGTTGATTCCCATAATAATGTTTGACAGAAACGAAATTTAATTTATGAAGTTCCGATACACGGACAGAAAGGCGAGCTTGTTATGGCAGCAAAAATTGATCAGACAAAAAGACAGAAGAAACTTGAAAAAAGAATGAAGGTAGACAAGGTTACCAACTGGTTTATGATTAACCTCGCATGGGGTGTCCTTGCTCTTATTCTTCTCAGATATATGGAGAATACCATAATGATACACCCCGAAAAAATGCTTATTCCTGCAATATTTTTCGGAGTAATAGCCGTTGTGCTCTTTGTTCTCGGCGGTATGAAGATTATCAAGAACAAATCCAGAGCCTTCAACTACGGCATCTTTACGGCAGTTGCGGCAGTATTTTCTCTGTATCTCACATATTTTGCGAGAATCAGATATGCTCTCGGCGCTTTCGGTGACACAAGATGGTGGATGTCCTGGGGACCTTCTCTTGCAATTGCACTCTACCTTCTTGGGGCTTTCATCTTTACGGCTATCAAAATTGCAAGAATTGAAAAAAACAGATAAATTTGTGCTTTTTCAAAAGCCTGACACAAAAACTTCAAAGCGGTTGCTCATTTTGCAGCCGCTTCTTTTTTTGATTAATATTTTTGTGTTAATTTTGTTTTTTGGTCTTGAATAGTTATCAAAGTTATGATATACTTTCCTTGTATGAGTATTTACAGAAAAAGGAGGCTTTTCCGTGAGCAGAAGAGCAAGAATGACAGACAAGGGAAAAAGAGTATGGACAGGAATAGGAATTGCTGTTGGTACGGTGGCTTTGTTTTGCGTATCCTTCGTGACAGCATTCAGCCTTATTGTCAACCCTCTGCCTTTCCCAACTATCGGTGACAGCGATATTGAGAAGGAAAACAAAGAACTGAAGGCACAGATTGAAAGCCTTGAAGAAGACCTTGAGAAAGCTGAAAAGAAGGCTCAGTCTTCAAAGAAAAAGGAAACAGCAGAAAAAGAAGAAAAGAAGGAAGAAAAAACCGAAGAAAAGACATCAGAAGAAAATTCTAACGAGAGCACAAAGAGTCCGTCAGAGTCAGAACAGAGCAAAGCCCCTGAAAACAAGCCCGAGGAGAAGCCATCGGAACCTCAGGAGCCTGAAGTGGAGTTCACCCCCGAAACCGTTACAACCCCTCAGGGCGGAAATGCGGTTGAGCCTGAGGATGACATTACGGTTATTGACATTTCAGAATAATACACTTTGATGTTTTTGAAAAAGCATTTGATGTTGAGTGTATAACATAGTTGAAAAAATAATTTTTCTGGAGGTAAAATTATGGCAATAAAATACAAAAGAGTTATGCTGAAAATCAGCGGAGAAGCTCTTGCAGGAGAAAAGGGTTTCGGACTTGACAATGCTACTGTTACACGCATTGCCGAAAAAATCAAGGAATGTTCGGAAATGGGCTGTGAAATTGCAATCGTCGTAGGCGGCGGCAATTTCTGGAGAGGACGAACAGGCGAAGGTATGGACAGAAGCCGTGCAGACCATATGGGAATGCTTGCAACCGTCATCAACTCCCTTGCACTTTTGGATGCTCTTGAACAACAGGGTGTTGCAGCACGTGTCCAGACAGCCATCGAAATGAGACAGATTGCTGAACCTTACATAAGGCTCAAGGCAATGCGTCATCTTGAAAAAGGCAGAGTTGTTATTTTTGCCTGCGGAACAGGCAACCCCTTCTTCTCAACTGACACAACAGCAGCCCTCCGTGCGGCAGAAATTGATGCTGAAATTATTCTCCTTGCAAAGAAGGTTGATGCGGTTTATGACAGCGACCCAAATATCAACCCCAATGCAGTGAAGTTTGACAGTCTCAATTATATTGATGTTTTGAACCGCGGCCTTGGTGTTATGGACTCCACAGCAACATCTCTTTGTATGGACAACAATATTCCCATTCTGGTCTTCGGTCTCAACGACCCCGAAAACATCAAGAGAGCAGTTATGGGCGAGGAAATCGGCACTATCGTAAAATAACAGGAAACTGATATAAATTATTTTGAAAGGAAAGAGATTTTATGAAAAACGCAGAAAGCAAAATGGAAAAAGCTATTGCTGTTCTCCAGTCTGACCTGGGAGCAATCAGAGCAGGACGTGCAAACCCTGCAATACTTGACAAGGTAACGGTTGAATACTACGGTGTTCCCACACCTATTCAGCAGGTGGGTACAATTGCTGTTCCCGAGCCCAAAACAATTACCATTCAGCCCTGGGATGCTTCAATTCTCGGTGAAATTGAAAAGGCAATTCTCAAGTCGGATGTTGGTATCAACCCCAACAACGACGGAAAAACAATCCGCCTCAACTTCCCCCCTCTCACAGAGGAAAGAAGAAAAGAGCTTGTGAAGGGTATTTCAAAGCGCGGTGAGGAATGCAAGGTTGCGCTCCGCAACGTACGCCGTGATTCACTTGAAGCCTTCAAAAAACAGAAAAAAGACGGAGAAATCACCGAGGACGATTTGAAGGATCTTGAAACAAAGATTCAGAAGCTCACAGACAAATTTGTGGCTTCTGTTGACACAATTGTGAAAGACAAAGAAAAAGAAATTTTAGAGGTATAAGCTTTTATGTTTTTTAAAAAGAAGGTTGTTGAAACCATTGACCCCGGAAATGTTCCACAGCATATCGGAATAATTATGGACGGAAACGGCAGATGGGCAAAAAAACGCGGACTTCCCAGAAGTGCGGGACACAGAGCCGGTGCGGAAACCCTCAAAAAGATTGTTGTTTTCTGCAACAGCATAGGCGTGAAATGCGTTACGGCTTATGCCTTTTCCACAGAAAACTGGAACAGACCTCAAAGCGAGGTTGACGCCCTTATGGATTTGCTTTACAACTATCTCCAGCAGGTTGAGGAGCAGTTTGGCGGCACAAACGTAATTCTCAGAGTTATCGGCGACCGTTCTGCCCTTTCGGACAAGATAAACAAGGCAATCGACCACGCTGAAGAATATACCTCATCCAATACGGGACTTGTTCTCAATGTTGCGTTGAACTACGGCGGCAGAGACGAGATAACAACAGCCGCAAAGGCTGTTGCCGCAGATATTGCAGAGGGAAAACGAAAGCCTGAGGATATTACCGAGGAGCTTCTTTCGGGACTTATGTACACCAAGGATGTCCCTGAGGTTGATTTGATTATAAGACCCAGCGGTGAATACCGTTTGTCCAATTTCCTTTTGTGGCAAGCGGCTTATGCTGAATTTTGGTTCAGCAACATCAACTGGCCTGATTTTTCCGAAAAGGATATGACTCAGGCAATTATTGACTACCAGAAAAGAAATCGCCGTTTCGGAAAGATTTAGCGGCGTATTGAAGTGGAGAGAGAATAATGAAAACAAGAATTATTACGGCATTGGTTCTCGTTCCCCTGCTTGTTTTGGTTTTACTTGCTGACAGCCCTGTTATTGCAGCGGCTGTCATTGTAATTTCAGCAGTGGGACTGTACGAGTTTTTCAAAGCAACGGGACTTTCTGACAAGCCCTTTCTTTGCGGAGTGGGCTACCTTGCGGCGGCAGTTGTTCCTCTTCTGGGCTATATCCCAAAGGAGCTGTGGCTGACCCTCGGCTTTTTGTTTATGTTTCTTCTTTTTTCAGCAATGCTGATTCAGCACAAAAAGGTTTCTGTAACAGATGCTTCAATGGTTGTTTTTGCGGTGATTTATATTCCCGTATTTCTCACGGGGCTTCTTCGTATACGTGAGCTTGAGAGCGGATGGATTCTTATATGGCTTCCCTTCGTAGGCGCATTTCTCACCGACACCTGTGCGTATTTCGCAGGTGTGTTTCTGGGAAAACACAAGCTCTGCCCCGAAATCAGCCCCAAAAAGACAATAGAAGGCTCTCTCGGCGGAATACTCGGCTGTATGGCGGCTTGTCTCCTTTACGGACTTCTTCTTGAAAAAGTCTGGGAGCTTGATGTGAATTATGTGAGCCTTGGAATACTCGGACTTCTTATGTCAATCGTTTCTCAGGTGGGCGACCTTTCGGCATCAATTATAAAGCGAACTTACGGCATAAAGGATTACGGAAAGCTTTTCCCCGGTCACGGCGGTATTCTGGACAGGCTTGACAGTGTGATTATGATTACCCCGGTGGTTTTCATCTTCCTTTCAGCTGTTGGAATTTTTGTGAAATAAATTAACTTGAATCAGGAAAGGTTTGAGGTTTTTATGAATATAACAATATTAGGCTCAACAGGGTCAATCGGAACACAAGCTCTTCAAGTGGTCGATGACCTCAAGGGCACAAAAGATATTTCTGTTCTTGCTATTTCAGGAAACTCAAATACTGAGCTTCTTGAACAACAGGCGAGAAAATACAACACAAAGTACGCGGTTGTTGCAGACGAAAACAAATACAGTGATTTGAAAAACCGCCTTGCAGATACCGACATAAAAGTTCTGTGCGGCGAGGAAGGCTTGTGCACAGCTTCCACACTTGGCGGAGTTGATATGGTTCTCTCTTCCATTGTGGGCTTTGCGGGACTTGTTCCCACAATGAAGGCAATTGAATCCGGAAAGGATATTGCTCTTGCCAACAAGGAAACTCTTGTAACCGCAGGTGCGCTGTTCACAGATGCGGTAGAAAAGTATGGAGTACGTCTTCTTCCCGTGGACAGCGAGCATTCAGCAATTTTTCAGTCAATGCACGGCGGTGCTGAAAAAGAGGTTAGAAAAATTCTCCTGACAGCATCAGGAGGACCCTTTTTCGGAAAAACCCGTGACGAGCTTACAGAGATAAGAAAAGAACAGGCACTGAAGCATCCCAACTGGTCAATGGGTGCAAAAATTACCATAGACAGTGCTACCCTCATGAACAAGGGTCTTGAAATAATCGAAGCAAAATGGCTTTTTGATGTGGATATTGAGGATATTGAGGTTGTGGTTCACCGTGAAAGTATTATTCATTCAATGGTTGAATTTGTTGACAAAAGTGTTATTGCGCAGCTCAGCCTGCCTTCAATGAAGCATCCCATTCAGTATGCCTTCACATATCCTGAAAGACTTCCATCCCCTGACAGCTCCGTTTCATTTTCTCAAATCGGGAAAATGACATTTTTCGAACCTGACGAGGAAACCTTCAGGTGTCTTGCTCTCGCCAAAAAGGCAGGACGAATGGGCGGAACAATGCCAACTGTGCTCAATGCCGCAAATGAAGTGGCTGTCAGTGCTTTTCTTCATGACAAAATCGGTTTTCTGGATATTGCTGATTTTGTTGAAAAGGTTATGGATAGCTACAAGAATAAATTAAATCCCACAATAGAGGATATAATAATGACAGATAAATCCGTAAGAGAGGAATATCGGATTTGAAGTAAAGGAGATTTTTGATGTTCTGGACAATTATTTTTGCAATATTGTTCTTCTCGCTGATTATTTTTGTTCATGAATTCGGACATTTCATTACTGCGAGAATTTTCAAGGTGAAGGTTCACGAGTTTGCAATCGGTATGGGACCAAAGCTTTTTTCCTGGGGAAAGGGCGAAACAAAATATTCCATCAGGGCAATCCCTATGGGCGGCTTTTGCAGTATGGAGGGCGAGGACTCGGACAGCGACGACGAGGGCTCTTTTTCAAGAAAGCCCAAATACGCCAGAGCAATAATCCTTGCTGCAGGTGCAGCAATGAACATTGTTCTTGGATTTCTTATCTGCACGGCTTATGTAGGCGTTTATTACGGCGGAACAGGTGTGCCCACGGCAGTTGTGGAAACCACCGTTGAAGACTCGTCTGTTTCGGAATTTCTTGAGCCGGGCGACAGAATCGTGAAGCTGAACGGACAGAAAATCAACATAAAAAAAGACATTGATTTTGCAATGCAGGACATATCAGGCGGAGAATGTGAAATAACCTTCGAAAGAGCTGGCGAAAAAGTTACAAAAAAATTCAAGCCATATGAAGCAAAATACGCCGACGGCACTCCTGCATACCTTGTGGGAATAACCGTAAAAACCGAAAAAGCAAATGTGTTCAATGTGGTGAAGGAAGCCTTTTTCCAGACTCTTTGGATGGGCAAGCTGGTATATGTTTCCCTGGGAATGATGCTGCGGGGTCAGGTTGGAATGAACGAAATTTCAGGACCCGTGGGTGTTGTTGGAATGATGTCCGAAAGTGCAAAGTCCGGTGGCATCAACGGACTTCTCAACCTTCTGTTCCTTGGCTCGTTTATCTCAGTAAATATTGGGCTGATGAACCTTCTTCCCATTCCTGCTCTTGACGGCGGAAGAATTTTCTTTGTGATTGTTGAAGCAATCCGAAGGAAACCCATCCCACCTGAAAAAGAAGGAATCGTTCACGCAATCGGTATGATTCTCCTTGTGGGGCTAATGCTGTTTGCGACTTGGAATGATATAATGAGGCTTATTACGGGGGGCTAAAATTTACAGAAATTGCGGGCTGCAGCAAAATGAAATTTTCGGGACGGGATGGAACCCGTCCCCTACATATATTGTACACTCGTTTTTTGTGATACAATTTGTAAGGTTCGGTTTCCATGCCGAACCGCTTTTTTCATTTTACTACAGCCCGCAAAATAATTTATCAAAAGTTATTTCTTTTCGTAGCTCTTGCAGAAGTGGGGAATTGCAATTGCATCTGCACTTGTTTTTTCGTGGCTTACCTGAATTTTGTCAAGACTGCACTTGTTTTCCTCTTTGTGATACATACATTCGCATACATTGCAGCTTACACCGTTGTTTGTCATATCTTTTCACCTCCATAATGTTTTGTATCTTTAGTATTCACCAAAACAACCGATTTGATACACTATCAAAACATCCATTCCGACGGGGAATAAAAGGATTTTTTGTTTATTTTGTCAAAGTTGAAATAATTTTTTAAAATGTCATTGAAAATAGTTTTAGTTTATTGTATAATAATTATAAGTATGTTATTTGGCAGAAAACCTGCCCGAACAAATATATTTTTCGAAAGGAAAAAGAAAAATGAAAAAAATTATTGCTTTACTTTTGGTATGTATTATGTCAATGTCCATATCTGCTTTTGCAGCAGATTTCTCGGATATGCCCGATGACTGGTCAACAACTGCCCTTCTCAACGCAGTTGAAAACGGTCTTCTCAGCGGCAGCGGCGGAAAAATTCTCCCATCCGACAACCTCACAAGAGCCCAGATGGCAACAATAATGGTTCGTGCCTGCGGTGCAACAGGAGATGCAGACATTTCTGAATTCACGGATGTTACTCCAAACGACTGGTTCTACGGCTCAATGTCAAAGGCTGTGGCTATGGGAGCTTTCAACGGCAGCGGCGGAATGCTCAACCCCGAAAGTCCTATTTCAAGACAGGAAGCTTTTGTTGTTCTTTCGAGAGTATTCGGTCTTGCAATAAACACAAAGGTTGATACATCAATCCTCAATCAGTTCACAGATGTTGCTGACATTGCCCAGTGGGCGGCAAATGATGTTGCAGCAATTGTTTCTCTTGGTTATGTAGGCGGAAACGGCGGTATGCTCAACCCCAATGCAAATATTACCAGAGCTGAATTCGCAGTTGTTATGGACAGATTGATAAAGTATTATATCGACGATGAAAATGCAACAACAATTCCCACTGACGGAAATGTTATGATAAGAGTAGGAAACCTGAAGCTTGACGGCGTTGAAACCGAAAAAATGGTTGTTATCGGTGACGGTGTTGGCGACACAGAGCTGAGCTTTGCAAACAGCAAAATTGATTCTGAGCTTGTTGTTCGTGCAGGAAAACGTATTGCCCTTGACGGACGTTATCAGCACGTAAAGATTATCAGACCCAACGTGAGAGTTGAAGGCGATATAAGAAGAAAAGAAGATTCTTATGAGGCTGAAAAAGTTCACAAGGTTTATATCTGCAAGAACAGTACCTTCTCAACAATGGCAAATTTGGGAACTCCCGACCAGTCAACAGAAAAGGTTGAAGCGGAACAGTAATATGAATCAGGAAAACAAGACTTTCTATGAAATATCCAAAGAAAAATACATTATTGCAGGCGTAAATGTGGGAATGATTCTCCGAAAAGGTGGAGTTATTGAAACTCAGGCACAAAAATACCGTGCGGATTTTGAAGGTTATCCTCAAATCGTACTTGGCATTGATGACGAAACCTTGACAAGACACGGAGCAACAATTCCTCAGCTTTCGCTTCTGGAACACGAATATATGTGGACAGGAGCAGAATTCAGCGAACAACTTCTGAATTTTGACGGATTTATGCTTCATGCATCGGCAGTAGTTTACGAAAACAAGGCTTACCTTTTTTCAGCACCCAGCGGAACAGGAAAGTCCACACATACCTCTGTATGGCAAAAAACCTTTGGGGAGGACAAAACCTTTATTCTCAACGATGACAAGCCCGTCATCCGTGTGATTGACGGTGAGATTTTTGCTTTTGGAACTCCCTGGAGCGGAAAAACCGACAGAAACGAAAATGTGGGTGTTCCCCTTCAAGGTATCTGCTTTGTGGAGCGTTGTGAGACAAATTGGATTGAGCCTATGTCTCCAAAGGATGCAATACAAAGAATTCTGGACCAGACTATACGTCCCAAGGACGTACAGAATATGACAAAGCTTCTTGAGCTTTTGGAAAACGTTCTTACAAAGGTGAAGGTACATACCCTTCATTGCAATATGGAGAACGAAGCCGCAATAGTTGCATACAACGGGATGAATAAGTAGGGGGCATTCAAGAATGACCCGGGGGCGATTCGTCAATCGCCCCTATAATTTTGAATATTTATTCATTTAAAATGCTCAACGCAACAGCCCCCAAAGTGTATTTAGAAAAAAAACGGAGGAAATCGGAATGAAAATAAAAAAAGATTTTATGCTGAGAAACGTAGCAGGATATTATGTGGTGGTTCCGGTAGGAGACGGAGCTCTCAACTTCAACGGTGTTATAAATTTGAACGAAAGCGGAGCATTTTTGTGGAAGACAATGGAAAATGACGTAACCGAGGCAGATATGGTTGCGGCACTTCTGGGCGAATACGATGTGGATGAAGACCGTGCAAAGGCTGATGTTGCGGCTTTTGTGAAAAAGGTCAGTGAAGCCAACCTTGTTGAAGAATAAGAAAGTATCCCCCAAAGGACGGTGATTTTGTGGTCGATATAGAAAAAATTCTTGACGAAAAGGGAATTTATACAGCCAAGACCATAGGAAACAGTATGGAGCCAATGCTTGTTCAGGGCAGAGATACTGTTATTGTGAAGAAAGCTGAATTTCCATTGAAGAAATATGATATTCCCGTTTACAAACGGAAAAATCACTATACAATGCACAGAATTGTCAAGGTAACAAAGAACGGTTACATTATCAACGGCGACAACCGTCCCGACCTTGAAAAGGACATAACCGACAAGGATATTGTTGGAGTTATGGCAGCGGCATACCGCAACGGCGAGTATATGGAGTGCGGAAGTGCCGAGGATATTGCCTTTGCCAAACGGGCAAGACGCACATATCCCATAAGAGCGTTTAAATTTTTCCTTTTCAGGGTAAAAGGAAAAATCAAAAGACTACTGAAAATAAAATAGCAGAAACCCAACGGGGATGTAGCAAAATGAAAAAAAGAGGTTCGGTGTGGAAACCGAACCCTACAAGTTGTGTCACAAAAAAAATGCACAATATACGTAGGGGACGGGTTCCATCCCGTCCCGAAAATTTCATTTTGCAACATCCCCTATACTATTCTGTTCTGTGCATTGCCGTCAAAATAGCAGACTATATTTTCGGAAATTATTCGTATACAGCGCATACGTGACTCATACGCACCCCAAGCCATATGCGGTGTGAGAAGAACATTCGGAAGATTCATAATCTCTGTAAACGGATGCTCCTCCCCAAACGGCTCAACGGAATAAACATCACAGCCAAGAAAAATTTTCCCTTCCCTTGCAGCATCAGCCAAAGCCTTTTCGTCACAAACAGCACCTCTCGCCGTATTCACAACAATTGCCCCGTGTTTCATTGCCGCAATACGTTCACGGCTCAACATATTTCCGGTTTCGTCGGAAAGTGGCACATGAAGGGAAATAATATCACATTCACGGCAAAGTGTATCAATATCCGCAAGGGGAAAGTCTCCCTCCTTCTTGCGTCGGCAAACCACAACCTCACAGCCAATAGCCCTTGCAATTTCAGCTACCTTTGTGCCTATTCCTCCGCCGCCAACAACACCCCATTTCAGGGCGCTCATTTCGTGAAATACGGGTTCAAGACGGTTCGCAAGCCCCGCCTTTGTATATTCCGAGGAAGTCACAAACTGCTGATATTCAAAAAGCCGTGTAGCGAGAGACATTGCCATAGCAACCGAAACCTGTGCAACACTGTCTGTTGAGTAGCCCGGAACATTGCAAAGCCCGATACCTCTCGACTTGCAATATTCAAGGTCGACATTGTCATAGCCCGTTGCCGCAACACAAATGAGCTTCAGGTTTTTTGAATGGTCAAGAGTTTCGGCATTGCACCTTATTTTGTTCACAACAATAACATCCGCATCCTTGATGTGGTCTGTCATTTCCTCCGGTGCAGTGCTTTGGTATTCATATGTTTCGCCAAGAGCACAAAGGGGCGAAAGGTCTATATCTCTTCCGAGAGTTGCTCTGTCAAGAATTGCGATTTTCATTGTTTCTCTCCGTCCTTTGATAAATTTGACTTAATTGTATCAAAGGGCACAGAAAAAGTCAAGATACTGCAGACAATCCTTATCCAAAATCGTGACAAGCTCCGCAATCTATGTTGCATCTTCCGAAAAGCGAAACAATTTCTTCAATCATTTCAAAATCCGTCAGCTCATCCTGACGAAGAATTTCTCTCACAGCATCAAGAATTAATGTCGCCTTTGAATCCGCAACCTTGTTTTCATCAATCTCAAAGTCCGTCAGCTGACTGCATATTACTTCCGCAATATAACTCTTTATTAATTCAGTTTTTATGTTCATCTTATTCCTCCGTATAAAAATCTTAATTTTATTATACACTACTTGTAGTGTAAAGTCAACACATCATTTCAGGTGTATGCTAAGATTCTTTTGGTGATAAAAATGAAATTATATTCAGAACGACTTCGTGACCTTCGCGAAGACAAAGATTTGAAACAAAAGGATTTGGCAGAAATTCTTGAAACCACACAACAAGTATACTCACGTTATGAAAATGGCATAAACGAACTGCCTATACATCATCTCATAACCCTTTCAAAGTTCTATAATGTTTCAACAGATTATATTCTGGGTCTTACAGACAACCCTATTCAATTTAAGTAAAGACAACGGGACTGTTGCGTTAAGCATTTTAAACGAATAATTATACATTCGTTTTGTTTAATGCAGCAGTCCCCTTTGTTAATCAAAAAAACTGCGGTATAATCCGACAAAATCCTCTTGACCCCGCAATCAATGTAAGCTAAAATACAAATATGAACTATTGTCCCTCTCCTGCGGCAACAATACTTCCGCAGGCAATGCGTTTTCCTCCGCTTCCGGAGGGCTGAGTTACATAATCGTCAGGCGACTGATGAATAACCACCGAACGACCGATTACATCTGACGGAAAAAAACGGTTTGTGAAAAACAGCATTTTTGCCGTACCGCCGTTGGAAAACAAAACAGGAAAGTCTCCTGCATGATTGCCGTGAGGTTCTTCCTCCGGGTTCCAATGTCCGCCCGCTGCCGTAAAGGGATTGTCTGTATGCACACTTCCGCAGGTATCTTTTTCGTGAATGTGAAAGCCAAAGGGACCAATTTGCGGAGATCCGTTGACACCTTCCGAAAAATCAGGAAGTCCAAAGATTTCAGCCTCAATCCAGCTTCCGTCAGCAATACCCAAAAACTTCACAGTTCCATGAACCTCAGGGGCAAGGTCACTTCCATAAATATTTGCTATCGCATCATAAACTTCAAGCATAAGCTTTTTGCTCCTTTCTGTTGGAGAATAACAATATATATTATGAAAAAACACTCTTTGTGTGAATAAACGAAAGGCGGGATTATATGAAATACATATCAAAAACCCTTTATGCAATCCTTCTTCTTGTGGGACTTTTCGCATCAATGAACATCCTTACGCCTCCAAAGGCGGTGCCGGCTCTTGCAGAGCACCCCGAAGAGCTTCGTGCTGTATGGGCGGCAACGGTTTTCGGGCTGGACTATCCTCAAAAGCCCACAACCTCTGCAGGACTACTGCGCCGTAATGCAGACAAGCTTCTTGACCGCATTGAAGAACTGGACTACAATACTGTCTTCCTTCAGGTCAGACCCTCAGGAGATGCCTTCTACAAATCCGATATTTTCCCTTGGTCGAAATATTTGACAGGAGTTCAAGGCACAGCCCCCGCGGATAACTTTGACCCTCTTGAATATTTCACAGAGGAAGCTCACAAAAGGGGTATTTCCGTTCACGCATGGCTTAACCCATATCGCCTTACCCTTTCCGCCGCAGACGAAACCGGGCTTTCCGAAAATTCCATTGCAAAAAAATATGCCCACCTGACAGTGAAACACACGGACGGAAGGCTTTATCTCAACCCCGGAGAGCCTGAATCCATTGAGCTGACCGTAAGGGGTGTTCAGGAAATTATTCAAAATTACGACATTGACGGCATACATATTGACGACTACTTTTATCCTGACACAAATTTTCCTGATGCTGATACCTTTGCAAAATATGGTACCCAATTTTCCGACATAGGCGACTGGCGCCGTCACAACACCACATCTCTTGTACGTGAGCTTCATAATGCAATAAAAGCAGAAGACGAAAACCTCATTTTCTCCGTAAGTCCCTGCGGAATCTGGGCAAACAAAAGCTCTCATCCCGACGGCAGCGACACATCAGGTGCAGAAGCATATTATGAATACTTTGCCGACACAAGGCTTTGGGTGAAAGAAAATCTTATGGATTGGATTATTCCCCAGATATATTGGTACAACGGCTTTGATGCCGCAGATTTCAGGATTGTTTCGGATTGGTGGTCGAATACTGTGAAGGACACAAATGTCCGCCTTTGCATTGGTCAGGCTGTATACAAGTCCGCAGAAGAAACAAACCCCGATTCCGCCTGGTATGGTCAAAAGGGTATTGACGAGCTCACCAACCAGACCGCTTATCTCCGAAACCTGAATGGGTGCATCGGTTATGCCCATTATCGTCTGGGCTGTGTTCCCGAAGGCTCTGCCACAGAAGACTTTGTACTGACAGCAAATTCAGGAAAAGCACCACAATTCACCGACCTCAAGGACTTTCTCTGGGCAAAGGACGCAATTCTCGCCCTTACCGAAAAGGGTATAATCAAGGGTATGGGAAACGGCACCTTCGGCGGCTCTGCTCCCGTAAGCCGTGCAGACTTCACTCTTATGCTGGTTCGGCTCCTGAACGGAAAGGCTGTTGTCACCGACAATTTTTCGGATGTTTCGCCCGACAAATACTACTACGACGAAATAGGTATTGCAAAGGCTTTGGGAATAACAAACGGTCGTGACGGCATTTACTTTGACCCGGAAGGAAAGGTTACACGTGAAGAAATGGCAACACTGGTATACAGAGTTTTGAAAAAGGAAGGTTTCATAACAGACAATGAAAATATGAGTTTGACAGCAAAATTCACCGACGGAAACGAAGTTTCCGAATATGCAGAAACTGCCGTAAAAGCAATTGTCAGCACAGGACTTCTCTCGGGCTACGAAACCGGTGAGCTTCGTCCCCAAGGCTTTGCGACCCGTGCAGAAACGGCAGTCTTTTTGAACAAGGTCAGGGAAATAATCAAATAACATACAAAAAAAGCGGTTCGGCGTGGAAACCGAACCCTACAAATTGAATCACAAAAACGATTGCACAATATATGTAGGGGACGGGTTCCATCCCGTCCCGAAAAAATTTTTTACTACATACTCTTTTCTTTTTTATCTTTCATCAATGGGCGTATATTCTTTTCTCTCTACAATACTCTTGTAAGCAGGACGTATAATCTTTCCGCCTGTGAGAACCTCTTCAATACGGTGAGCACACCAACCCACTATTCTTGCCATAGCAAAAATAGGCGTATAAAGTTCTTCGGGAATGTTCAGCATTTGATAAATAAAACCAGAATAAAGGTCAACATTGGCAGGCATTGGAGCATGAAGATTTTTCACATCCGCAAACACTCTGGGAGCAAGCCTTTCAATTGATGCATAAAGCTCAAATTCTTCCTGCGCCTCCGGACCGATTTCTTTTGCAAGCTCTTTTGCACAACCCTTGAGCAGAACCGCACGCGGGTCGGAAAGGGTATAAATTGCGTGACCTATACCATAAATAAGTCCGCTTCCGTCTCCTGCTTCCTTGCGCACAATTTTGCACAGATAGTCATAAACCTGTTCTTCGTTTGTCCAATCCTTGAGATTTTTCTTTATTTCCGCCATTTGCGCAAGGGTTTTCTGGTTTGCGCCGCCGTGTTTCGGTCCCTTCAGGGAACCGATTGCCGCTGCTACTGCGGAATATGTATCTGTGTTACTTGAGGACAGAACACGGATTGAAAACGCCGAGTTGTTACCGCCGCCGTGCTCCGCGTGAAGCATAAGAGCAAGGTCAAGAACCTTTGCTTCCAGTTCGGTATATTTGTGATTGGGTCTTATCATATAAAGGAAGTTTTCCGCAATGGAAAGCTCCGGCTTCGGATTATGTAGCACAAGGCTCTTTCCGTCATAATAGTGACGTTTTGCCGCATAAGCATATGCAACCAAAGTCGGGAATCTGGAAATAAGCTCCAAGCTCTGTCTGAAAAGCGCCTCGGTGCTGATGTCATCAGGGTCTTCATCATCATAAGAATAAAGAGCCAGAACCGACCTTGCCAGCTTGTTCATAATGTTTTTGCTGGGAGCCTTGAGAATCATATCCTCCGCAAAGCCGGGAGGAAGGGTTCTTCTTTTCGCAAGGCTTGCGGTAAAGCTTTCCAGTTCCTCCTTCTTTGGAAGATAACCGAAAAGAAGAAGAAAAACAACCTCTTCATATCCGAATCTGCCTTCCCACTGACAGTTTTCAACAATGTCCTCAATGGAAATACCGCGGTATCTGAGCGTACCTTCAATGGGCGCCTTGTTTCCTTCGTCAATAACGTAACCGTGAACCTCACCGATTGCCGTAAGCCCCGCAAGAACACCCGTTCCGTCAGGGTTGCGGAGACCGCGCTTTACGTTATATTCCGTATAGTAATGACTTGGAATATTGTTGAAGCTCTTGTGCTGTTCAAGCACGTCCTGTATATACTTGTCTATATCTTTTTTCATAGGCTTCACACCTTTCTAACTTTTTTTCTGTCCATTATAGCTATCGCCCCGCAAAGCCTTGCACTCCCTTAGCCCGGAGGCCACTGCAAGCTTCTGCCGCCAAGCAAATGAAAATGAATATGTCCAACGGTCTGACCGCCGTCTTCACCGCAGTTGTTCACTATTCTGTAACCCTTTTCGGCAAATCCCAGCTCTTTGGCAATTTTTGCCGCAGCCTCAAAAATCTTTCCGATAACTGCTGAATTATCAGCCGTTATCTCGTTGGCTGATGCCATATGCTTTTTCGGAACAATAATTATATGTTCAGGAGCTTGTGGCTCAATATCACGAAAGGCATAAACATAATCATCTTCAAAAACCTTTGTTGAAGGAATTTCTCCTCCGACTATTTTACAAAAAAGACAATCTGCCATTTTTTTGTCCTCCATAGTTATATCAAATTCTTAACAATCGCAAGAGCGTCCGCAATCTTTGATGCATCCTTGCCGCCGGCCTGTGCACTGTCGGGCTTACCGCCGCCGCCACCGCCGCAGGTTTTTGCAACCTCGCGGATAATATTTCCCGCATGTGCACCATTCTTTACAGCATCAGGAGTTGCCATTGCAACAATGTTAACCTTTCCGTCAGCCGCTGATGCAAGAACAATAACAGCACATTCCGCCTTCTGCTTCAGGTTGTCACCTGCGTTGCGAAGTGCGTTCATATCAAGTCCGTCACCCAGGCGTTGTGCAATAACCTTAATGCCCTTCACTTCTTCTGCGTTCGCCAAAAGCTCGTCAAGACCACTGTTTGCCATTTTGCTCTTTATGCTTTCAAGCTCTTTTTTCAGATTTTTGTTTTCTTCAACAAGGCTTCCCGCCTTTGTTTCAATCTCGTGTACGCTTGCTTTGATTGTTTCAGCCACATTTGCAATTGTAGCCTTTGCCTCATTCAACTGTTCGAGAACACCGAGACCTGTTACGGCTTCAATTCTTCTTACACCTGCCGCAACGCCGTTTTCTGAAACAATCTTGAAAAGACCGGCCTGTGCAGTATTTGAAAGATGTGTACCGCCGCAGAATTCAACAGAATAATCACCCATTGAAACAACTCTTACAGTTTCGCCGTACTTTTCTCCAAACTGTGCTGTTGCACCAAGCTTTTTCGCATCTTCAATATTCAGCTCCTGAACATTGATGTCCATAGCTTCCATAATCGCATCATTAACAAGCTTTTCAACCTTCTTAATTTCATCAGTTGTCATTGCTTCAAAATGTGAAAAGTCAAATCTGAGACGCTTTGCCGTAACTTCTGAACCCGCCTGAGCAACGTGTGTACCCAGAGTTTCCTTGAGTGCCTTGTGGAGAAGGTGAGTGGTTGAGTGGTTGCGGCAAATTGCCATTCTGTTCTTCTTGCAAACCGTGAGAGTTGCCCCATCGCCCTTTGAAATTGAGCCTTCTTCAACCTTCACAATATGGAAGTAAATTCCGTCGCCATTCTTCTTTGTATCAACAACCTTCGCCTTGCCGTTTGCCGCTTCGATTGAACCAATGTCGCCTGCCTGTCCGCCCATTTCAGCATAGAAGGGTGACTTTTTCACAACAATGATTCCTTCTTCACCTGCACCGATTGCATCAACCTCTTCGCCTTCTGCAACAATACCGAGAATTTCGCTTTCAGCCGTCAGGCTGTCATAGCCCACAAACTCTGTTGCATCAGCCTTGATGTTGACAGCAGAATCGTCGTCCCAGCTCGAGCCGTCCTTGCGGTTTGCTCTTGCGGTTTCCTTTTGAATTTTGAGCTGCTTGTCAAAGCCTTCCCTGTCAACTGCCAAGCCCTGTTCCTCACAGATTTCAATTGTCAAATCAATGGGGAAGCCATAAGTGTCGTTGAGCTTGAAGGCATTTTCGCCGCTGAGTGTGTCTTTGCCATCTGCCTTTGTTTCTTCAATATATGTGTTCAGGATTGCAAGACCGCCCTCAATTGTCTTTGAGAACTTTTCTTCTTCAATTCTGACAACCTTCTTGATATAATCTCTCTTTTCGTCAAGCTCGGGATAACCCTGCATTGATGAATCAATAACCGTATCCGCAACGTTATAGAGGAATTCACCTTCAATTCCAAGAAGTCTTCCGTGACGTGCCGCACGTCTGAGAAGACGTCTGAGGACATAACCTCTGCCTTCGTTTGAAGGAATAACACCATCGGAAACCATCATAACAGTACTTCTGATGTGGTCAGTAATAACACGGAGAGATACGTCCGTCTTTTCATTTTTCTTGTATTCAACGCCTGCAATGCGTGAAATATGCTTCATTGTGTTCTGAACAGTGTCAACCTCAAAGAGATTATTCACGCCCTGCATAATGCAGGCAAGTCTCTCAAGACCCATACCCGTATCAATGTTGGGGTTCGCCAGGCGATTGTAGTTGCCGTCTTCGTCCTTGTCAAATTGTGTAAACACAAGATTCCACACTTCCATAAAGCGGTCACAGTCACAGCCAAGCTTGCAATCAGGCTTTCCGCAGCTGAACTCAACGCCTCTGTCTACGTGAATTTCGGAGCATGGACCGCAAGGACCTGTTCCGTGTTCCCAGAAGTTTTCATCCTTGCCGAGCTTCACAACTCTTTCAGGATTCACGCCAACTTCGTTCACCCAAATATCTCTTGCTTCATCATCTTCTTCGTAAACAGTAATCCAAAGAACCTCCTCAGGAATTTCCATAACCTTTGTAAGAAATTCCCAAGCCCAGTTGATTGCCTCATGCTTGAAGTAATCACCAAAGGAGAAGTTGCCCAGCATTTCGAAGAATGTGCCGTGACGTGCGGTTTTTCCAACGCTTTCAATATCAGGAGTTCTGATACACTTCTGGCAAGTGGTTACTCTCTTTCTGGGAGGAACCTCTGCGCCCGTAAACCATTTCTTCATAGGTGCCATACCCGAGTTGATAAGAAGCAAGCTCGCATCATTCTTAGGAACAAGGGAAAAGCTGTCCAGTCTGAGACAGTCCTTTGATTCAAAGAATGAAAGATATTTTTCTCTGATTTCATTCAAACCCATATTTTTCATAATTTTACAGCCTCTCTATATAAATTTTATTTTCAACTAATTAAATATCTTATTATTTTACCATTTTTTTCGGGATTAGTCAACACAAAACCGACATATTATACGGCTTTTACCTGTTTTGCTTTGTTTTTTTGCCTAACGGACATACCTTCATACAAATCCCGCACACCGCACCTCTGCCAATATGTTGAAATGCTTTTTTCATATAATCACTGCAAGCCTTTGCATCAATTATCACATCACGCTCATCCCCCGGCTTCCACTCCGTACCACGGATTGCCATGGCAGGGCAGGCATCAACACAAAGACGGCAGTCACCGCAGATTGACTTTGGCACTGCATTTGTTACCTCAAAAGGATAGTCTGTCAGTATTGTCCCAAGTCTCACTCTCGGACCAAACTTTTCGGACAGAAACAAACCGCTTTTGCCGACTGTTCCAAGCCCCGAAAGAGCTGCCGCGTACTTGTGTGAAAAAACCGCCTGCAAGCCGTTTACCGACTGGGATGCAGGAATTGCCGCATAATCATAGCCCTCCGACGCCAGCATAAGTCCAAGCTTCAACGAAGTATTGTCAATAAAGGTGTTCACCGTCCGATAATGGTGAAAATATGTATGGGTAGGCTCGTCCGTTATGCCGTCAACAACAGCCTTCGAAAGGGGCACAGCATAAGAAATTGCATAGCCCAAGCCAAAGGGGTTTTTCTCTTTATCAAGAGTACAAAAGCCCACCTCTGTTATTCCATTTTGTTTTAAAAACTCAATTATTCTTTCTTTCATAACAATCCCTCAATGTTCAATAATTCAACCAAGTCGTCGATGATACCGCTCCCTAAAATGGTTTCAAAACCTTTTTCAAATAATCAAGGGTCGGGAACTTTTTGTCAAACTGCGTCTGTATGTACCTCTCTCCAAGCTCACCCAGATAATCAAGGGTACTCTCACCTGCATCAAAGGAGAAAATTTTCTTGCTTTCCGCTTCGCAGATGTATCTTATAATTTTCCGCATCCCCTCTGAAATACGAAAACAACCTCCCACGGAAGCTCCGCACTGTTCGCAAAACACTTCACCCTCAGAAAAAGACAAAAGCATTTCGCCGTCCGTTTTTCCGCAGGTCACACAGGCTGTGGCATCAGGCTCATAACCTGCCGCCGCCGCAACACGCCATTCAAAAACCGTCTTTGTTTTCGACATTGGACAAAGGTCACGGTCCAGAGCAAAAAGGGTATTGAGAAGAAGTCTCATAATTTCATCATCGGGAGAGTTTTCCGCAACAGCTTCATTTGCTACCTCCGCAAAATAAGAGGCATATGCCAGCTTTTCGAGGGAGGTTCTTATAGAAGAAAAGCTTTCAAGCAGCGAAATCTCGTTAATCTTATACAACCCCGTACGGCTCTTCCCCTCAAAAACAACAATTTCACTGTACGCAAAAAGCTGAAGCCCCATCCGCAATTGTGACCTGGGGCTTCTGGCATTGTTAGCGATTGCCGAAATTTTTCCGAAATCCTTTGTGATTATGGTAACAATAAGGCTTGTTTCGCTAAATTTTGTGGTTTTTGTTACTATTCCTGCGGTCTTCAAAAGCCCCAAGCTCACCACCAACCTCGCTATCCTGTGTCATTTCCGAAACCGTTCTGTATTTCAAGTATTCCTTTACGCCGCCGGTTTTTTCAAATACTTTCCATGCTAAATCCGATAATTTTCCCATAAGCTTTTCCTCCGTTATATATATTTTGAGAAAAAGCCTGCCGTATAATACTGTAACATTTAACCATTCCGTTCTTTACTCAAACCCAATGGTATTCATAAATGCTTCCTTGTTGCGCCAGTCCTCCTTGACCTTCACCCAAAGCTCCAGATAAACCTTTGAGGAAAGAAACCGTTCAATATCCTGTCTTGCACGGCTGCCAATTTCCTTGAGCTTTTCGCCTTTTTTCCCGATTATAATTGCCTTGTGGCTCTGTCGCTCGCAATAAATTGCCGCCAGTATCTCATAAGTCCCATTGTCACGCTTCTTCATTCTTTCGATTTCAACCGCAACACCGTGAGGAATTTCCTGATTGAGCAGTCTCAAAGTCTTTTCACGAATAAACTCCGCAACAATCTGCCTCTCTGGCTGGTCTGTTATGACATCACCGGGGAAGAACTGAGGGCCTTCAGGGAGAAGCTTTTTGATTTCATCAATAAGCAAATCCACATTTGCGCCCTTCTGTGCCGAAACGGGAACAATCCCGTGAAAGTCATAAAGCTCCTTGAGCCTGTCCAGTACAGGAAGAAGGTTCAGCTTCGGGACAGTGTCAATCTTGTTCACAACCAGAACAACAGGCGTATTGCCTTTCTTCAAGCCTTCAAGGGCACGTTTTTCCTTCTCATACTCATTTTCGTGAAGGTTGCAATCCACAACATACAGCAGCACATCAATGTCCTGTGTTGCTGTATAAATATACTTTTCCATTTTTTCGCCCAGCTTGTTGTGGGGCTTGTGAATTCCGGGCGTGTCAATAAGCACAACCTGACAGTCATCCTGTGTGTGAACGCCGAGAATTTTTGTTCTTGTGGTCTGGGGCTTGTTTGAAACAATCGCCACCTTCTCACCGATAATCTTATTCATAAGGGTAGACTTTCCTGCATTCGGTCTCCCTGTAATTGCAACAAATCCGGATTTCATTGTTTTTTCTCCTTTGTTCTGAAAAATATAAAGCCCGTGCCAAGCGCCGCAAAGGCTGTAACATAACCGTAATTTTCCTTGATATATTCAAAAACCCTTTTCCACCCCTGAGACTCAGAAAACACAAAAACCGCAACAGCAACAGATGCAATAGCAAAAACAAGCACCGCTCCTGCGGCGGAATCCTTTGCAATCCTTGCAAGAGGATTTTTTTCAGGTGATGCAATATCCACCACCGCCTCAATGGCTGTATTGAAAAGCTCGGCAGCAAGCACAAGAGCAATCATTGCCGAAAGACACACCGCCTCCCACTTTTCGATACCGTAAACCGCCGAAAAATATATAACCGTTGCCATAGCAACAAGATGTGTTCTGAAGTTCCGTTCATTTTTTACGGCACTCACAAGTCCGCAGAAGGCAAACCCAAAGCTTCTGCAAAGCTTTTTCATCTCAAAAGCCCCATTTCTTTCAAAATATCCTCCTGATAGCCGAACATCTCCTCCTCGTCTTCAGGAGTCATATGGTCATAACCGAAAAGATGCAGCATAGAGTGAACTGTGAGAAAACCCACCTCACGTTCAAAGGAATGACCGTATTCCTCCGCCTGAGCCGCTGCCCTTTCAAGAGATATAACAATATCTCCCAGAAACAATTCACCATTGGGTGTAAACTCCTTGCATTCCTCCAAAATATTGCCTTCCTCATCATATTCAAGAAGAGGGAAGGACAAGACATCCGTAGCCCTGTCAATATTCCGGTGTTCACGGTTGAGCTCACGGATTTCCTCATCATTGGTGAACATAAGGCTGATTTCCGCCTTTTTGCCGAACTCAAAATCCATATATTCAAGAGCCGCACCCACCGCCGCTCTGCAAAGGTCACGAAGCTCCTTTGTCACCTTGAATTTTTTCTGATTATTTCTGATAGCTACCTTCATTTCCGTGTCTCGCTTTACTCATATTATTTTTTTGAATCCGCTCACGTTCAATGGTTTTCCGTTCATAAGCCTTGACAATCTTCTGTACAAGAGGATGTCTCACAACATCCGCCTCGCTGAGATACATAAACTCAATGCCCTCAACATTTTTGAGAACAATCTCCGCATCCCGAAGCCCTGATTTTTTGTCTCTGGGAAGGTCAATCTGGGTCACATCACCGGTAACAACAATTTTTGACGAGAAACCCATTCTTGTAAGGAACATTTTCATCTGTTCGGGAGTGGTGTTCTGGGCTTCGTCAAGGATAATGAACGCATCATCAAGGGTTCTTCCTCTCATATAAGCAAGAGGTGCAACCTCAATAAGTCCACGCTCAATATTCTTGTGGAAAGCCTCGCCGCCCAGCATATCCCCAAGGGCGTCATAAAGCGGTCGCAAATAAGGGTCAACCTTGTCCTGCATATCTCCGGGAAGAAAGCCCAGAGACTCCCCTGCTTCAACAGCGGGACGTGTCAGAATAATCTTGTTGACCTCCTTGCTCTTGAAAGCCTTCACCGCCATTGCCACAGCAAGATAAGTCTTTCCCGTACCCGCAGGACCGATTCCGAAAACAATAGGATTCTTCTCAATAGCAGAGATGTATTTCTTCTGACCGAGAGTTTTTGCACGTATTGGTGTTCCTCTTGAGGTAATACAAACACAGTCCTGACCCAAAGTGCCAAGCTCCTCCTCGTTTCCTTCGTCAATCTGGGACATAACATAACGAACCTCCTGTTCGCCAATAGCAGTACCGCTGTGTGCCATAGCAAGAAGGTTGTTGATAACTCTTGTGGCCTTGTCCACATTGTCAGGCTCACCGCCGACCTTAATCTCTGAGCCGCGGTTGATTACCGCAACGTCATAGGTCTTTTCAATAAGCCTTATATTTTCATCAAAATTCCCGAAAAGGTTTATCAGGATTTCCATTCTTTCAACTTCAATATGCCGTTCCATAAAAGGTGTCCTTCCTTGGTTTCTTTCGTTTTTTCAATATTATTTCTCTACTCTACATCATACTCCAAATTCTCGGTTTTGTCAATTGTTCTTTGTCCTGCAATATCTTGATTGCATACATATTTCACCGTAATCTCCACCTTGTTTTTTCCCTTTTGTGAAAACAAGGTTTTTTTATCTGTTATCTCTGCATCGTCAGGGACTTCCTTGTCAAGCTCTGCCATAAGCTCCTTCTCCCCAAGCTTTACTGTTTCTTCAAGACTTCTTTTCTTTTTTTGGGGAACATATTCCAAAAATTTTCGCTCCTCCACAAAAAGAGACGGAATTGCATCAAAAGGAAGTCTGTATTCCCTTTGGGTCTCCTTGCAATCCGAATACTCAAAGGGCTGATTGTCTCTCAGGAATAAGTTGAAGCTTTTCCCCATAACCGAAGCTTTGTACCGATTTTTTTCCTTTCCCGTATATATTTTTTCAATATATTCAAGAGTATATTCCCCTGATTTTTCAAAAATTGTTTCTGCATAGATTTCGCCGTAAGAATGAACATACCTTATGCCCACTTTGTCGCTGTCAACAACACCACTCACCAGAAGGTCGCCTTCCTCAACATACTGTCCCGTCTTCACCATAGTCTGTCCGTTTTTCACTTCAAGAAGCTTCACCGTTCCGCTCCTCTCCGCCACAATATCACAAGGTACAGTTCTGTCAGGCTCAATGAAGGTATCAAGACGTTCCTTCACCTCAATATAAGCACGGGAACCCTTTATGTTTATTCCCACCCATGCAAGGTCATCCAGTTCTGTCATAAGACGGTTTCGCACATGGCTTCTGTCAACCTTTTTCACCGATACACCATAGGACAAGCCCGCACCTTTCAGCTCCCGAAGGATTTTCGCCGGAGTTATGCGCTCATTGCCCGTAATATCAATCCCCACAATATGGGTGGAAAGATACCACAATATCAAAAAAAACAACGCACAACCGGCAATCAACGCCTTGCGTTTTCGGTAACGGTGCAGAAAAAAAGGCAATCCAACACGTTTTGTTATTCTCACCCTTGTTTTTGTTTTCGTAGCTACACTGCGCAACCGCTTGAAATCTTCTATACCGATACAAGCACAAATGCGGTTTTCTCCAAGTCTGCGGACATCCCAGAGAAAAATCTCCCGATGTATACAGATGTTCAGAAATCTCTCACAAAAATACCCGTCCGCACAGATTTCCACATAACCTCGTACACTTCCTGCCAAGCGTTCAGGAGACATTATTGCACCTCATTTCCAAATTCCGTCTTTTCGATTTTTCCCGTAATAAAAAGCATATCACGGCTTATACTCCTTATTTCAAGGTCAGTGCCTGAAAACCGCAGCTGTCCGGGCTTTGCTTCAAGAACAATGTGTGTTGGTGTATACTCCGAAATGCTCTTGTAGTTTTCTACCGTAACCTCACGGCTTCCGATAAACACAAGCTTCGGTATATCCAGAAGAATTTCCTTTGATGCACCGAATTTGTCTGCAGCCTTTTCACGCAGGGTTACTTTTTCCGTTTTTTCTTTTTTCCTCAATCAAAATCACCTGCCTCTTCAATTTTATGCCTAAAAGCCATTTTTAATGAATAGATATAAAACAAAAAGGATTTTTTTGATTATGCAAAGATTTTTAAAAATACTCTTTTCGGGATTTGTCCTCTATCTCGTATCCTTTCTTGTTGTTTCCCCCGAACCCTGTCTTGCCGCCGCAAGAGAGTCTCTTTCTCTCTGCGCACAGACAGTTATACCCGTTCTTTTCCCCTTTTTTGTGTGCAGCGGGCTTTTGTCTGCTCTGGGCTTTTCATCTCTTTGCAGTCACTTTTTGTCGCCGATTATGCGTCCTCTCTTCAACCTTCCGGGTTCAGGTGCCATAACCTTTTTTATGGGAATTCTCAGCGGCTACCCCGTAGGTGCAGCAACTGCCGCAAGTCTTTATTCGTCAGGACATTGCACAAAAACCGAAGCCGAAAGAATGCTTGCCTTCTGCAACAATTCAGGCTCTCTTTTTGTAATCGGGGTTGTGGGCTGCAGTTATCTCGAAAGTCCCCTTCTCGGCAGATACCTCTACATATCCCACATAATCGCCGCAGTGCTTACGGGGATTCTTTTCAGATTTTATAAGGGTACTTCCGAAAACAACCGTACCCTTCCTCCCTCTGCCGATACAAACAAAAAAGCCGCCCTGTTTTCTCTGGGCAGCATAATAGACAGCTCTGTTTTTTCAATTTTGAAGGTATGCGGTTTTGTAATTTTCTTTGCCGTTTTCACAAGCACCCTTCCCCGAAACCCGTTTCTTTATCCTCTGGTGGAAATTGTGGGCGGTCTGAAGGTTCTTGCGGAGCTTGAATCAAGGCTGACACTGCCCTTGATTTCCTTTTTTCTTGCTCTTTCAGGCGTATCTGTTATGTTTCAGGTATCTGCAATAACAGCCCCCCACGGACTGTCTTTGAAGCCCTACATTCTCGGAAAGCTTTGTCAGGGATTGATTTCCTCCGGGTTGACATATCTCTTGTTGAAAGCCTTTCCCGTCACAACCGAAACCTTCCACACAGACACCTTTGTAACAGAAATTTTCACATCACCCTTTGGAGCAGCCTTGTCATCCCTTGTATCAATAATTCTTGCCGTTGCGGTTTTGCTGTTTCTTTCGGTTATGGTGTCTTTTCTGCGCAGAAAGCCCCGTCTTTAACCTACATATTTCTGTCAATATGTTTTGCGGGAGGGTGTGGAAACCCTCCCCTACAATGCTTGACAATACACATTTTCTGTTGTGTGTACATATCGTAATAAAATATGCCCCTGGTGTGCTGTAATCATACCCCTGTAACCTCGTTGGTTTTCGTTTTGGTAAAGCCATATTATTTTACTCCATAAAAAATTGAATCAAAATCCGTACACAAGATTTCTTTTATCAAAACAATTTCATCAGGATATAAATGTCTTTGTCCGACTTCTATCTTTGCAAGAGCACTTCTTGTTATGTCGCAGCCATTTAGCTGCAACTTTGCCGAAAGAGCCTCTTGTGTCATTCCTGCAGATTCTCTGATTTTTCTGATATTATTACCTATTTCTTTCTCTATTATCTTATTCATACAATCAATCCTTTGCACTCAAATTAGAACAAACCTATTGACTTTATTATAAATTTAATTTAAAATATATTTGCACTTATATAAGTGCAAATATATTTTTTATAGTTTGGAAACAAAAGGAGGCAAAAATGAAGATAAAAACTGAACTTATCAAAGGTTATGTTGCTGATGCCATATGCAATCAGCTGACAGATTTTGAAATTGACGAGAATGCAGTTGCAGATTCAAGGGCAACCTTGATTCTCGATGCTGTGAGAGAAATTCTTTGTCAGGATGAACTCACAGATTTTGAAATGATTGACGAAATTGTTTCGCTTTTCGGAAGATGTAATATAGATTGCGGAAGCTGTCACGACTTTTGATTGTGTAAAAAAACCTTGCGTCAAGATTTTGGCAAAAAGAGTGTATAACCGCCTGTTGACAAAAATTTTTCTTGACAGAAAAAAACGATTGTGGTATAATAACTTGAAAATAAATGACGGCTATGATGAAGAGAGTAGCACAAAGGGCTCGTTTTGAGAGAGCTGTGGATGCTGGAAACACGGCAACGGGTTTTGTGTGAAAAACACTTCGGAGCTTGCGGAAGAAAGCCCTTTGGGTGATTAGAACCGCACGTTCATCGCGAAAAGATGTTCAAGGGGACCGTTTTTACGGTCAATTTGGGTGGTACCGCGGAAGACAACCTTTCGTCCCATACTTTGGGATGAAAGGTTTTTATTTTTTCATTTTAAGGATAATATATTAATAAGTAAATTTTTTTGGAGGTTTGAATTATGCTGAGAACACATACTTGTAATGAACTGAATACCGAGCATATCGGTAAAAACGTAGTGCTTACGGGCTGGATTGAAACAATCCGTGACCACGGCGGTGTACTTTTTGTTGACCTTCGTGACCATTACGGAGTGACACAGATTGTATTTTCCGACGACAGCCTTCTTGCAGGAATGTCAAAGGAAACTGTTGTTCTTGTTGAAGGAACAGTTACTGAAAGAGATGCAGAAACCGTGAACCACAAGCTCGCAACAGGTCTTGTTGAGGTTCGTGCAGAAAAGATTGAGGTGCTGGGTCCTTGTCAGTTGGGTCTCCCCTTTGAAATTGATGCATCAACTCTCACACGTGAGGAAGTGCGTCTCAAGTACAGATACCTTGACCTTCGAAACAGAAAAATTCACGATAACATTGTTCTCCGCTCGAAGATACTCAGCTATCTCCGCAGCCAGATGGAGGATTTGGGCTTTATGGAAATCCAGACGCCTATTCTGACAGCTTCATCTCCCGAAGGTGCACGTGACTATCTTGTTCCGAGCCGAAAGCACAAGGGAAAGTTTTATGCTCTTCCCCAGGCTCCTCAGCAGTTCAAGCAGCTGCTTATGGCTTCAGGCTTTGACCGTTATTTCCAGATTGCACCCTGCTTCCGTGACGAGGATGCACGTCAGGACAGATCCCCGGGTGAATTCTATCAGCTTGACTTTGAAATGTCCTTTGCAACTCAGGAAGATGTTTTTGAGGTTGCTGAAACAGTAATCTACAACACCTTCACAAAGTTCTCGGACAAGAAGGTTTCAAAGCCGCCTTTCCGCCGCATTACCTTTGCGGACGCTATGATGAAATACGGCTCCGACAAGCCCGACCTTCGCAACCCCCTGATTATTCAGGACTTGACCGAATTTTTCGCAAAGCACGAATTCCTCAACATAAACGGCAGAACTGTTCCCTTCAAGAACAAGCTGGTACGCGGTATTGTTGCGAACTATCTTGTGAAGAAGGACGGCGACGGTGACGGCAAGAAGGCTTTTGAAAAGGCTATTGATGCATATTCAAGAAGCATAGGTATGAAGTTCGGTATTGGTTATATTACTCTCGAAGACGGCGAGTACAAAGGTCCCATTGCCAAGTTCCTTTCGGAAGAACAGAAGGCAGAGCTCACAGAGCTTGTTGGAATAAAGGAAGGTGAATCCTTGTTCTTCATCAGCGACAGTGCAGCTGTTATTGACCGTCTCTCTGGTGAAATGAGAACATGGATAGGAAATGAACTGGGCTTAATCAAGGACGATTCCTTCGAGTTCTGCTTCATTGTTGACTTCCCGATGTATGAGCTTAACCCCGAAACAAACAAGATTGACTTTACGCACAACCCGTTCTCAATGCCTCAGGGCGGTATGGATGCACTGCTCAACAAGGATCCTCTTGAGATTTTTGCATACCAGTACGATATTGTCTGCAACGGCGTTGAGCTGTCCTCAGGTGCAGTTCGAAACCACAACCCTGAAATTATGAGAAAAGCCTTTGAGATTGCAGGCTACGGCGAGGAAGACCTGAAAGCAAAATTCGGTGCTCTTTATACTGCATTTGCATACGGTGCTCCTCCTCATGCAGGTATGGCTCCCGGTGTTGACAGAATGATAATGCTTATTGCCGGCGAAGAAACTATACGTGACGTTATTGCATTCCCACTCAACGGAAATGCTCAGGACCTTATGATGGGTGCTCCCGGAGAGGTTACGGAACAGCAGCTCCGTGAGGTTCATATAAAGGTAAGAGACTGATAATTTTCCAAAAATGAAAGAAGGAGTTTGATTTTTATGGACAGAGAAACTCTCAGAAAGCTTGAAATGCTCAATCAGCTCAGCCTGACAGACGAGCAGAAGGATGAAGTTACAGCCTTCTTTGCCAAAAGAGATGCTGAGCTTGAAATTATCAACAGAATTGACACCGAAAACGTTGAACGAATGGTACACGTTATGCCGATTATGACGGTTGTACGTGAAGACACGGTGAACCAGCCTTTCACCAGAGAAGCTCTCCAACAGGGTGCTCCCGAAACTGATGAAGGCTACTGGTGCGTTCCCCGTGTAATGGAATAGTGAAGTGGAGGTGTCTCATATGAAAATATATAACGCAAAAAACGAAGCTGCATCAGGAAAGCTTGTTGTTGCTGATGATATGCTTTTGACAAAGGATATGCCCACCACAGCCGGCTCGAAAATGCTGGAGGGCTATATGAGCCTTTTTGATGCAGAGGCTCTCACTCGTCTTTATGCCGCAGGCTATGGTCTTTGCGGAAAAGCAAGCGTGGGCGAGTTTGCAATTGACCTTGTGGGCGAAACTGCCTTTGATGGAGAAAACGAAAGGGACGGAAAGCTTGTGTATGCACCGGCTGAAAGTATCAAAAATGGTGAAGCCATTGCTGCTGTATGCCTTGATGTCAACGGCTCTGTGCGCCGTGGTGCAGCTCAAAGCGGTCTTGTGAGCATAAAGCCCACATACGGAACTGTTTCACGTTACGGAACAATTCCCGTTGCCTGCTCGGGTGAGACCGTAAGTGTTCTTGCAGCCAACGCAAAGGATTGCCGTGAAATTCTGGATGTTATTTCAGGTCACGACGACAAGGACGGAACAAGCCTTTCGGATGACCTTTGCAAAAAGCTGAAAAAGGATGCCGACAGAGCGGAAATCAAAAAGGTTGCTTTTTTCAAAGAAATGACAGATGGCTTGGATGAAGCTGTTATCGACAAGATGAATGCCTTTCGTGCAAAGCTTTCGGAAAATGGAATTGAGGTTTGTGAAATTGAAGACGGCGTAATTGCCGCATCACGTGTTGCCTGGAACATTCTTATGAGTGCAGAGCTATGCAACAATGTTTCCCGTTATGACGGCGTGAAGTACGGTTATCGCACAGAGAACTTCAACAACCTTGACACTCTTTACACAAACAGCCGCACAGAAGCCTTTGGCGACCTTCTCAAGACTGCCATTCTGTTTGGCTCGGAAACACTCTCAACCGATAATTATATGAAGGTTTATGACAAGGCTCTCCGCACACGCAGAGTTATTGCAGACGCCTTTTCGAAGATATTTGAAGAATATGATGCGGTTCTTTTGCCCGCTTGCTCAAAAATGGCATATACTCCTTCCGATGTAAAGGAAGACAAATATATCTCATACCATGAGAATTTCTACACAGCTCCTGCATCAATCACAGGACTTCCTGCTGTTGTTGCAGAAGGAGTTCAGCTTGTGGGCAGAGCCTTCAGCGAAAATGCACTTTTGGATTTGATTGAAAAGGAGGAGAAATAATTATGAAATACGAAACAGTCATTGGTCTTGAGGTTCACGTTGAGCTTGCGACCAATTCAAAGATTTTCTGCTCCTGTTCGGCTCATTCTTACGGTGCCGACCCAAATGAACACGTTTGCCCCGCTTGCTGCGGTATGCCCGGTATGCTTCCGGTAGTGAACAAAAGAGTTGTTGATTTCGGTATGAAGGCAGGTTTGATGCTCAACTGTGACATCAACCGCACAACAACCTTTGACAAAAAGAGCTATTACTACCCTGACCTTCCTGCGGCTTATCAGACAACACAGTGGTTTGCTCCTGTTGCAGTGAACGGCACTGTGGAAATTGAAACCTCAAATGGAAGAAAATCAGTACGCATAAAGCAGATTCATATGGAAGAGGATGCAGGAAAGCTTGTTCACGATATTCGTGAGGATACAACTCATGTTGACTTCAACCGTACAAGTGTTCCTCTTATTGAAATCGTAAGCCAGCCCGACCTTTCAAGTGCAGAAGAGGTTGAGGCTTATCTTGAAAGACTGAAGAACCTTCTCCGTTATGCAAAGGTTGCTGAATGTGAAATGGCACACGGCACAATGCGTTGCGACGTGAACCTTTCTGTTCGTCCCGAAGGCACAGATATTCTGGGCGTTCGTACCGAAATGAAGAATATGAACTCCATTGAAGCAATCAAGAGAGCTATTGAGTATGAGGTTGCAAGACATATCGACGCAATTGAAAACGGCACAGAGGTTCTTGTTCAGGAAACAAGACGCTGGGATGACATCAAGGGCAAGAGTTATGCAATGAGAACAAAGGAAACAGCCGGTGATTATCGTTATTTCCCCGACCCCAACGTTATGCCTGTTGTTATTGACGACGAATGGTTCAACGCAATAAAGGAAACTCTTCCCGAATTTCCCGAGGTTAAGCGTGCAAGATACGCAGAAGAATTCGGTCTCAGCGAATACGATGCCGACCAGCTTTCAAAGAGTATTGCTCTTTGTGAATGCTTTGAAGGTGCGGTTTCTGTTTGTAAGAACGCAAAAGATGCCGCAAACTGGATGATTTCTGAGGTTATGAGTATTCTGAATGCAAGAAAAATGACCTATGATATGCTGAACATTGACGGCAAGGCTCTGGGTGAAATAATCCTCCTTGTATCCGAAGGCAAGGTCGGAAGAGCAAACGGCAAGAAGATTCTTGCGGCTATGTTTGATGATGAAACAATCGAACCTGCAAAGTACGCAGAAGAAAACGGTCTTGTAATGTCAAACGACACAGGGCTCATTGAAGCAACGGCAAAAGCAGCTGTTGCGGCTGACCCCAAGGCAGTAAGTGACTTCAAGGGCGGCAAGGAAAAAGCTCTTATGTCACTGTTCGGAAGATGTATGAAGGAGCTGAAGGGCAACTGTGACCCTCAGGTTCTCAGGAAAATACTCATTGACGAAATAAACAAGCAATAAAACGGACACTTTATGGCTTATAGGAAAATAGGGCTGTATCAAAATGAAAAAACGATTCGGCGTTGAAACCGAACCCTACAAATTGTATCACGAAAAAACAAGTGCACAATATATGTAGGGGACGGGTTCCATCCCGTCCCGAAAACTTCATTTTGATACAGCCCCGTTGTTTATAAGTTTTTAGACTCTTTGTAAATAGTGTTAACCTTTAACACCGCCAATATTGATTCCCCCAAGGATTCGCTTCTGGAATACCGCAAATATTATAAAGGGCGGTATTGATGCAAATACAAGTGCCATAAAGTAGGTGTTCATCTGTATGCTGGTATCGCTTTGAAGTCTATAAATCTTCAGCGGTACAACTGCATTCTTGTCAAGTACAAGAAGGGGTGTAAAGAAGTCTGACCAAGCTGCAGAAAGTACACCTATTGATTCATATATAATTACGGGCATTGCAAGAGGCAGCATTATTCTGAAAAATACTCCGTAGTTTGAGCAACCATCTATCTTTGCCGCCTCTACATATGAATTTGAAAGGGCATCAAATGCGTTTTTGAAGAGAAGTACCGCAAAAGTATCCGCCCCTGCTCCAAGCCACATCGGCCAGTATGTATCAAGAAGGCTCACTCCCCAGCCGTTGTCTGCCGCAAAGGGAAAGTGCAGATATGATATATAGTTTGGTACCATTCTTATCTGCGAGGGCATCATCATTGTCCATACAACCAAGGTAAATAACAGCTTTGAACCTCTGG
>SVKC01000017.1 GCA_015068655.1 Oscillospiraceae bacterium | reverse complement strand
TCTATGACCTTTCAGCAGTAGTATCATACTTCAGCATGGAGCTTGACACAGATGCATACTCAACATATGCAAAGTATGATTTGAACCGTGACGGCGTTATTGACTCAAAGGACGTAGCATACGTGCTTGTATCCTGGGGCAAATAATTAAAGGTTATCCGGAGAACGAAGCTTTGCTTCGTTCTCTTTCCCAAACGATAAATATTTGTCGTTTGGGAAAGAGAACGAGCATTGAGAAAAAATTGTTTTTATGTAAATTTGCGTTATAGGTTGACGTAAAAACATTTTAGGTGTATTATAATTATATATTTGAATCTTTTGCTGTATAATGCAATAAGTTTTTCTTAGTTTTGTAACTTGAACTTCATATAATACGAACATCAAAGGAGAATTAGGGTTATGATGAAAAAAAGGGTTTTATCATTATTTTTGAGTATTGTTATGCTTTTGTCTATGTTTTCATTTGTTGCATCCGCAAGCAATGACAAAACCTTTCGGACGGTTTATTTACATGCTCAGGGGGCAAACCCTCAGACTACAACAAACAACAGTACAATATATATGGGTGAGGATGCAGATATTTATTTTGCTGTTGACAATCCCAACAAGGGCGATTTTGAAAATGGTGTACACAAGGAGCCTCAATATGATATGAACGGTTATACCCTTCGTATCTGTTTTGACCCTGCTTATTTTGATTTTGCAGGTGATGATAATGGTGCTCCTATTGATTATGCTATTCCCGACTTCAACTTTAATACTTCGGACAAGGATGATGAAGATTTGGGCGAAGATACGGGAACAGATGTTCCTCAGTCTGTTGGATACTTTGTCTACAAGCACGGAAGCGGAACCTATTCTGTTGGTACAAACAATTACAAGACGGCTTACATTACCGTGTTCTATAGCGGTGGCTTTGTTCCACAGAAAAAAGACAGTCAGCGTTGGTACAACCTTGCAAAACTATCCCTTACTCCCAAAAAAGCGGGTAGTACCGATGTGTTTATTGACGTAGACGGTCGTGACGAGGAATATCTTCTTGAACTTTTTGCAAAGAATTACAAATCGGATGAGCTCTCGGATCAGACCTTTGATTACAGTGCGATAAACGGCGGTGTTCATCACATACTTATCAAAGACAGAACAAAGCCTGCACCCCCTATTGCTACCCCCACATCGGGAAGCTATGTGGAAAAGGTTACTGTGGAGCTTAGTCAGGAGGATAACTGCAAGATTTATTATACAACTGACGGAACAGACCCGCAGACAAGCGATACAAGAATTGAGTACAAAACACCTATTGATATTGAAATTTATACTGAAATAAAGACCTGTGCATACAGAGAAAGTGACGGCAAGTATAGTAATACTGTCAGCTATGAATATGAAATTCTTCCGGACAGACCGTATCTTTTCCACAGCAATGTTACAGGAAATAATGATTTGATACCTGATATTTACAGCGAAAAGTCAAAGTTCAAGGTTTTTGTTTCGGATAAAAATGTTTTTCAGGATATTTCAGACGGAAGTGAGGTTTATTACACCTTCTCCTCAACTGCTGATGCGGAAAATCCTGTGTTTGGAGACGACCCCGAAAATGAGTGGGTTCAGGTAGTAAAGCAGAATCCTGTTATTGAAATTGACCGAAAGAGAACAGTTCGTCTTATTACAAAAAAGCTTGAAGAATACAGCGAGCCTGCAACTTATTATCTGTCCGTGAGACCGGCTGTTCCCACAGCAAACAAGGACTCCGGCGAATATGACAGCAAAATTGACGTTGAGCTCTCTTGTGAAACAGAGGATGCGGTAATTTATTATACAACCGACGGAACAGACCCTCAGACAAGTCCCACAAGACGTGAGTATGCAGGTATACCCATTACGATTGCAAAAGACACAACCCTTCGTGCGATAAGCTTCTATGATGATATTTGGAGTGAAAAGAGCTCCTATTATTATCTGTTCAGTGACCCTGATGATTTGGGAGTAGATGCTTTCTATCCGTCAGGTGTTTACGAAGGAAGCGTAAACGTAACACTTACGCCCAACAACCCCGAATATACGGTTCTTTACCATACCGGTGACGGGAAGTGGGAGAAATATACGGATGTTATTACACTTGATGCAGATACGGATATTATAGCAAAGGCTGTTGAATACGATAATGAAGGCAATATTGTCAACGAAGGTGAAGAGTATACCTTCACATACGAAATCAAGCCTTTGCCGCCGGCTTTTGCTCCGGAAAGTACACAGTTTACAAATGCAGATAAGGTTACGATTTATACCCCTGAAAGTACGATAGATAATACAACGCGCTATACACTTTTTTACACAACAGACGGAACTGACCCAATAACAAGCCCTACACGCAAGAAAGCTCCGGAGGATTCGGATACTGTTGTTGTAGATATTTTGGATGGTTATAAGGTTATTACAGCGGTTGTTTTGAAGGACGGCGTGACTTATTCGACTGTTGTAAAGCATTCATATGATATTGTGAAAATGAAGCCCGTAAAGCCTCTTACAACTCTTCTTCCCGGATATTATACTTTGGAAATCGGCGGCGATGGGTATTCCACACAGTTTATGCCTGTTCCTCAGGGAACACAGATTTATTACACGGTGAGCTATGACGGCGGACTTTGTCCCGACCCTGTTCCGAATACGGATGGAACTTATCTTTATGACGGAACATCATTTATTGACATAAAGGGAAAAACTGTCATAAAGGCTGTTGCGGTAAATCCCTTTGGCGTAAAGAGCGATGTTGGTATTTTTTCATATGTTGTGACACCTGAAGCACCAAAGGCTGCACCTTCAGTGTCATTGTATGAGGAAGATTTTCCTGTTGTTCCCGTTGATGCAGTAAAGGGCAGTACTGTGAAGTACACAATAGGCGGTTTTGAAAATGAATTTCTCAATGATGAAGATGAAAGATTCTATATTGATACAAAGACGGGAAATGCATATCGTGACAAGGAATGTACAAAACCCCTTGGTGACGAAAATGATACCGAAAATACGGGAGATAGTGTGACCCTCGAAATTCTTTCAGAAATGGATGGAGTTGAAAGTGACACAAACAGATATGTATATGCTCTTTCCGATGATGAGGATACGCTTGCACCGCCTTATGCGGACAAAGAAACGGGTATTTATGAGGAAAGACGTATTGATGATGCCAATAATCTGCTGAAGGTTATGCTGTATTCTCTGAATACAGATGGTGAAATTCAGTACAGACTGAACAACAAGGGCGATTGGGAGACATACACTGATGGAAGCGGTCTGTTGTTTAAGGAAGATACAATTTTGCAGATTCGCTGTGCAAGAGATGGCAAATACAGCTCGGTTGTAAGTTATGTTTACAACTTCATTCCGTTGCCTCCGGTGATTGTGCTTCCATCGGGAACATATCTCGAAAGTGACAACAAAACAACTACTCTTGAATTTGACCCTATGGCACCTACTGACAAGATTAACGGCTGGGAAAATGGTATTTATACAATCTGGTACAGACAAAATGGTGATAAAGAGGATTTCAAGTATACAGGAGCTGAAAGAGATATAACACACACAATGTCCTTTAAGGCTTTTGTTCATAATAAGGACACCGGAAGAGTCAGTAAAAATGCAATACACTATTATATAATTGAAAAGGGAAATGCATCAAGCGGAAGTGTTTATGTGGCTTATCCTTATGACACAAGTCGTATAAGTGCTGACCTTCTCGGAACAGGTGAATACGCTGAGGGCATAAAGCTTCTCAGCCAAAATAAGAACGCTGATATTCATTATTATTACACATACACCAAAAAGTCTGACGGGCAGACCGTTGCAACAAATACGGCTGTGTATCATATTACCAGACCGATTATTCCAACGGCTCTCATGGATGATATAACAATTTACGCATGGCTGGAGGATGAGAATGGAAAGATTCTCGGCTCAGACGGTGAGTTTAAAATTGACTTTGTTCATCTGGAGGTTCCTGAGACTTCTCTCACTGCAAGCGGCAAGGTAGAATTCCCCAAAAATACGGAATATACTTTGTTGGACAAGTATGCAGATGATGAAAGTATTATTCTCTATTACACGTTGGACGGCAGTGATCCGACAGATGCGGATAATGAGAACCGTATTGCATATGACGGTGAAGCTTTGAAGCTTACAAAGGAAACAACTATCAAGGCGGTATATTACAGTGCGTGCGGGAAATGTGTTGAATGCAAGGAGCCTGATTTGACAAACTGCTGGTACGGTATCTACGGCAAGGTTGGAACATATACCTATACTGTTCCGACAAAAGTAAGTACAGGTGGCGGCGGAGGCGGCGGTGGTGGTTCCACCACAATCGACAAAACCAGAAAGTACACCAAGGATATTTTTGGAAATGAGCATCCAACTCACGTAGGTTATATCAATGGTTATCCCGACGGCAGTGTTCAGCCTGACGGTAACATAACCAGAGAAGAGATTGCAGCAATTCTTTACAGAGTTACCAATCACGAATATGAAAAGCCCTTCACCGTAACAGGTGAGGTTTTCCCCGATGTAAAACGTGAACGCTGGTCGGTAAAGGAAATTGAATATATGACTGACAAGGGTGTGATATACGGTTATCCTAACGGCGAATTCAAGCCCGGCGGAAATCTTACACGTGCTGAATTTGCAGCGTTGATATTCAGATTTACTGACATAGCCGATGCAAAGAGCAAAGAAAATCATTTTGATGATTTGAGTGAATCTCACTGGGCATACAATGAAATTCTTGCTTTGAATGAAAGTGGACTTATTCAGGGATATGAGGATGATACTTTCCGCCCTGAAAGAAGTATAACCCGTGCCGAGGTTATGACGGTTATGAATAAAATCCTTGGCAGAAAGCCTTTGGATAGCTATGTGAAATCATTGAATTTCAACCCCTACAATGACCTGAAGGAAGAAAAGTGGTATTATGTAATTGTTCTTGAAGCGACTATTACACACAATTACTGGCTCGATAAATCAGGCTTTGAATACAAGTGGGAAGATTGGAAATAAGCTCAAAATTACGAGCCTCGACCAATGGTTGAGGCTCGTGTTTTGTTTTGCAGAAAAATATCACTTTCTGCAAAATCAGTCCATTTTGTCTATAATCGGTGTTTCCTTGAAGAAGAAGGAAATTGACCAGAGACCGGCGAGCCCTACAAGTGTAAAAATTATACGGCTCATAACAGACAACTGTCCGCCAAAGAGCGAAGCTACAAGGTCAATTCCGAAAAGACCGATGCTTCCCCAGTTTATGGCACCGATTATGACAAGTATCAATGCGATAACATTCATGTCAAAAGTCGCTCCTTTTTTATTGATTTGTTCACTTATATTTTGGCGTATATTCCGTTTAAATATTCTTGGTATTGTTTTGAATATTTGTTTTGTATTTGTAAATAATATTTTTGAATATTTTTTTGGAGTGTGTTATGGATAAAAAAATTTTTGTTTTACTTGTTTTGGCCTTTTCGGTTCTTGTTCAGTCGGTTTATGGAGTAAAAGAGCTTATAAGAGAAAGCGGAAATGATGCGGCACACATTGAAGTCGCAAAGGAACTTAACAGAATTGAGGGAGTTGCGGAAGTGGCTGTAATAAGCTGCGAGAAAAAAATACTGGTAGGAATTACCGTTTTTGAGAATGCTGACATAAAGAATGTAGGCAGTGTGGCAAGGGAGATTGTTGCAAAACGTTTTTCAAAAATAAGGAAATGCCGTATAAATATAGGCAATAGCGACGCTATGAATGTAATTGAACTAAGCGGATTTATTGAAACCGAGCTGGATAAAAAAATGCTGAAAAAAAGATTTGAATTTTTGGTGGAAAGAGACAGAACAGAAGGTGAAGATATGAAAGAGAATAGGGAAATGAATAAGGGTGTATAGCGAATTGTATGAAAAGTTCAGCGAATAAGCCAAATTATTTTCGTTGTGTTTTTTTTACAACTGTTCAATTGGTTGACAAATCTGTTTATTTGTGCTAAGATAATACTATATATTGTATATGGAGTTGATTTGAATGCGTTGTTTGTTTTGCGGTCATCTTGAAAGTAAGGTTATAGATTCACGTTCTACCGAAGAAGGTACAACTATACGCCGTCGAAGAGAATGTCTTGAATGCGGAAAGCGTTTTACTACATATGAAAAAATTGAAACAATTCCTATGATTGTTGTGAAGAAGGACGGTTTGCGTGAAACATGGAATCGTGAAAAGGTTCTCAATGGAATCTTGCGTGCCTGCGAAAAACGTCCTGTGACCCTTGCAGACATTGAAAAGCTTATTGATGATATTGAATCGAAGCTTTACAATATGCTTGAGAGAGAGGTTACATCGGAAAAAATCGGTGAAATGGTTATGGAAAGACTTCAGGCCCTGGATGATATTGCATATGTGCGTTTTGCATCGGTGTATCGTCAGTTCAAGGACATAAACTCCTTTATGGACGAGCTTGCCAAAATTATAAAAAAAGCTTGACATTTAAAGGGTTTTGTGGTAGTATATTATCAACGTAATATGATAATCGTGAGAGTGAGGCTTGCCTCACTCTTTTGCATTACTGTTGACGACAGACAATGCAACACAAAAGGAGGAAAAAATGGCTTATTCAAAACTTGAAAAGTTGATTATCGAGTTGGCAACACCCATTGCGGAAGAAAATGAGTGTTATATCTATGATGTTGAATACGTCAAGGAAGGCGGTGCACGTTATCTCAGAGTTTTTGCAGACAAAGAGGAAGGTGGTATTTCTCTCAATGAATGTGAAATTATTAACCGTGCTCTTGGTGAAGAACTGGATAAGCATGACCCCATAAAGGAAAATTATGTTCTTGAGGTATCATCACCCGGCATTGAAAGAAAGCTCAGAACCACTGCTCATTTTGAAAAATATACAGGACATATTGTTGATGTGGGACTTTATCAGGCAATTGACGGCAGCAAGAGTATTTCAGGCGTTTTGAAGGAGTATGAGAATAATGTTATCCTTCTTGACCTCGGTGAAAAAGAGCTTTCTCTTGCTCTTGATGAGACAACTTTTGTGAAATTACATTTTGATTTTTAATTTAACATAATCTATACAGAATAGGAGAGATTCAAAAAAATGAAGTCGGAATTATTTTTGTTGTTGGAAGAAATTGAGAGAGAAAAGGGCATAAGCAAGGACGTTGTTCTTGATGCTCTCAGTGGTGCGCTCCTCAGTGCTTACAGAAAAAACTATGGTGCTGTTCAGGATGCAAAGGTTATTATTGATGAAGATACGGGCGAAATAAAGGTTTATGCACGCAAGAATATTGTTGAAGAGGTTGAGGACAGAGAATGCGAGATTTCTGTTGAGGATGCAAAGAAGGTTGATGCAAGATACGAAGCCGGCGATGTTCTTGAAAAAGAGGTTACACCTGCGGCCTTCGGCAGAATTGCAGCACAAACAGCGCGTCAGGTGGTTCTTCAAAGAATCCGTGAAGCAGAAAGAGAAAAAGCTTTTGACGAGTTTTCCGACCGTGCAAATGATATTATGACGGCAACAGTCAGAAAAATCGACAGAAGAAACATTATGCTTGAAATCGGCGATACAGAATCTGTTCTTATGCCCAATGAACAGGTGAAAAACGACAACTATAAGCCAGGTGCAAAGTACAAGGTATTTGTTGTTGAAGTTGCAAACTCGGTTAAGGGTGTTCACCTTGTGGTCTCACGTTCACATCCGGGACTGGTACGCAGACTTTTTGAGCTTGAGGTTCCTGAAATAAAGAAGGGTATAATCGAAATCAAGGGTTTAACACGTGAACCCGGTTCAAGAAGCAAAATTGCTGTTCATTCAACAATGGAAGGTGTTGATCCGGTTGGTACCTGTATCGGTCCCAAGGGTATGAGAGTTCAGGCGGTTATTGACGAGCTCCATGGCGAAAAGATTGACATTATCAGATACAGCGAGAATCCGGCGGAATATATTACTCAGGCTCTTAGCCCCGCAAAGGTTGTTTCAATCACTGTTGATGAAGAAAAGAAAATGTGCAGCGTTATTGTTCCTGCGGATCAGCTTTCACTGGCTATCGGAAAAGAAGGTCAGAATGCACGTCTTGCGGCACGTCTTACCGGCTGGAAGATAGATCTTAAGCCGGACAGCGAAGCAAACGCTGAATAACGAGTTTTTTGAATTTGAAAGAAAGGTTGATTGAATATGAAGTTGCAGCGTATGTGTGCAGTATGCAGAGAATCAAAGAACAAAAGCGAACTTTTGCGTATTGTACGAAAAGACGGAATTATTTCAATTGACCTTGAAGGAAAGTCGGACGGTCGGGGAGCTTATGTTTGCAAAGCTTCCGGATGTATCCTGAAGGCAAGAAAGGTCAGAGCTTTTGAACGAAGCTTTTCGGGGCGTGTGGATGCAGAGATTTATGATACATTGGAGGCTATGGACTTTGGCGAATGATGAAAAGTTTTTCAGGATGCTGGGACTTGCGGCACGGATGCGGGGAATAACCTTCGGCGAGGGAGCTGTCAAGGATGCCATAAGGTCAGGAAAGGCAGAACTTGTGATTGTTGCGGAGGACGCATCCGGGAATACAAAAAAGAAATTCAAAAACAGTTGTGAGTTTTATGAGGTAAGTTTGTTGGAATTTGGTGAAAAACTCACTCTCGGAAAATACACCGGAAGGGAATTTGCTGTTGTTCTTGCGGTGTTGAACAAAGGTATTGCGGAGGAACTTCAAAAGTGCTTTCGTATGTTTTCAGAATAGTTGTGTCGGCGTATGCTGTCGGCAGAAAGGGGATATATTATGACAAAGATTAAAGCATATGAACTTTCAAAGGGGTTTGTTGGAATTCCCGGTAAGGAAATTGTTAAAATCCTCAGTGATTACGGTATTTCGGAAAAGAGCCATATGAGCGCTCTTGACGAAAGAGAGCTTGATGTGATTTTTGAATATATAACACAGAAAAACCAGGTTGAGGATTTTTCTGCGTTATTTGCAAAGGTAGAAAAGGAAGAACCCAAAAAGGAAAAGAAGGAAAAGGCTGTTGAAGAGAATAGTGTTTCCGAAACAACTGAGATTCAGGAGGAGGCGGCTGCTCCTGAAATAATAGAATCAGAGGGTGGCTTTGCAAGTGATGGACCTGCAAGAAAGACACGTGTGGTTGATACACGTGCAAATAATGTTGACCTTGACCGTCTTGACAATGAGAGACTGGAAGAGCTTGTGCCCGAAAACGTAAAGGCTCAGGGCGGTGGCAAGCAGAAAATCAAGACAGGCAACAAAAAGAGCAAGCTTGTGAAAGAAAAGAACGACTCAAAGGAATTTGAGAAGGTTGCAAAGAAGGAGAAGAAGCAGGAGGCACAGGTTGTTCTTGTTCCTGACTCCATTACCGTAGGTGAGCTTGCTGAACGTCTTGAAAAGTCTTCTACTGAGGTTATCAAAAAGCTGATGATGCTTGGTATTATGGCATCCGTAAACGAAAGCCTTGATTTTGATACAGCATCTTTGATTGTGGAAGATTTTGGTGCTAAGGTTGAAAAAGAAATAATTCTTACAGAAGAGGATAAACTGTTTAATGATGTTGAGGATGCTCCTGAAGCTCTTGTTCCACGTTCACCTGTTGTTGTAGTTATGGGACACGTTGACCACGGAAAGACATCTCTTCTTGATACAATCAGAAATGCAAACGTAACAGAAGGTGAGTTTGGTGGTATTACACAGCACATTGGTGCTTATCGTGTTCGTGTTAATGACAAGAAAATTACCTTCCTTGATACTCCGGGACACGAAGCCTTCACGGCTATGCGTGCAAGAGGTGCTCTTGTTACGGATATTGCGATTCTGGTGGTTGCGGCAGATGATGGTATTATGCCTCAGACAATTGAAGCTATCAACCATGCAAAGGCGGCAAATGTTTCTATTATTGTTGCAATAAATAAGATTGACAAGGAAGGTGCAAACCCTGACCGAGTTCGTCAGGAGCTTACAGAGCACGGACTTGTGCCTGAAGAATGGGGCGGCGACACAATCTGTGTTGAGGTTTCAGCAAAGCAGAAAATCAACATTGACGGTCTTCTTGAAATGGTTCTTCTCGTTGCAGAAATGAAGGAGTTGAAGGCAAACCCCAATCGTTTGGCAAAGGGTACTGTTATTGAAGCACAGCTTGACAAGGGAAGAGGTCCTGTAGCGACACTTCTTGTACAGAACGGTACAATCAAGGTTGGCGATATTGTTGTTGCGGGCACTGCAGTGGGCAGAGTTCGTGCAATGAATGATGACAAGGGCAAGGCAATCAAAAAAGCCGGTCCTTCAATACCTGTTGAAATTCTCGGCCTTTCAGAGGTTCCTGATGGCGGTGACGTGTTCTACGTTGTTGAGGACGAAAGAAAGGCAAGAGATGTTGTTGAAGCAAGAAAGTTCAAGGCAAAACAGGAAGCACAGAAGGCAAATCAGGCTGTTTCCCTTGAAAATCTCTTTGAACACATTGAAGCCGGAAAGATGAAAGACCTGAACATTATTGTGAAAGCTGACGTTCAGGGTTCTGTTGAAGCGGTTCGTCAGTCACTTGAAAGAATCACCAACGAGGAAGTTCGTGTAAATGTTATTCACGGGGCTGTTGGTGCGGTGAATGAGTCTGACGTTATGCTTGCAAGTGCATCAAATGCAATTATTGTAGGCTTCAACGTGCGTCCAACACCTGGTGCAACTGTTGCGGCAGCAAGCTCAGAGGTAGATATTCGTCTTTATCGTGTAATTTATGATGCTATTGAAGATATTGAAGCGGCTATGAAGGGTATGCTTGCTCCCAAGTTCCGTGAAGCAATCACGGGTCACGTGGAAATCAGAACAACCTTCAAGGTTTCAGGTGTTGGTACAATCGGTGGTGCTTATGTTACTGACGGTAAGGTTCAGAGAAACAGCCTTGTCCGTATTGTTCGTGACGGTATTGTTATTCATGAGGGCGAGCTCGCATCATTGAAACGTTTCAAGGATGACGTAAAGGAAGTGAACAGCGGATACGAATGCGGTATCAGTATCGAAAAGTTCAATGACATAAAGGAAGGCGATATTGTTGAAGTTTATGTTATGGAACAAATTCAGCCGCAATAATAATCATTGTCGTGGAAACGGCAAAGTGCCGTTTTAAGTGGAACACGTTCCGCTACTTTCAAGCTATTGGCTTGAAAGCCACGCATGATTGCAATAGTGTCGGCCTTTGAAAACCACAGTTTTCAAAGGAGTTTGCGATACATCGCAAACAAAAAACGCAAATGCGTTTCACCGACGACTATTATGAAGCTCGTTCATAGGAGCAAAAAGAATGAAAACCGAGTAATTGGAAAGGCGGTGGAATTGTGCCTGCTTATAACAGAATAGACAGAATTTCAGAGGAGGTCAAGCGTGAGCTCAGTATGATTATTCGTGAATTGAAGGATCCAAGACTTTCAAAGGCTGTTGTGTCGGTTGTGAATGCCAGCGTTACGAAGGACTTGAAGTTTGCAAAGGCATATATCAGTGTTCTCGGCAATGAAGAGGTGCAGAAGGGTGCTATGGATGCCCTGAAAAATGCTTCGGGATTTATACGAAAGGAAGTAGGAAGACGTATAAATCTTCGGAATACTCCTGAATTTACCTTTGTTCTTGATAATTCAATTGAGTATGGTGCGCATATTAATGAGGTTCTGAAAAATCTTTAACGAGGTGAGCGTTGAATGCTTTAGGGTTCAACGCTTGCTGTCTTTAGACAGGGGATGTAACTTTGAAAAGTATTGTAGAAAAGATAAAAAATGCACAGAAAATTGCAATATTCAATCACGAAAATCCTGATGGCGATGCCTTGGGAAGTGCTTTTGCCCTAAAGCTTATTATGATTGCATTGGGAAAGAAAGCGGAAGTGTTTCTTCGTCAGGGAGATGAACGCACACGGGAATACAAGCTTGTGAAAGGTACAGAAAACAACGGACTTTCTGTTGAAGAATGTGATCTCAAGGTTGCAGTTGACTGCGCTGACATAAAGCGGCTGGGGACTATGAAAGAGTTTTTTTCGGGCAACACGGCGGCAATTGACCATCATATGACACACGTAGAGTTTGCAGAAAGTACTTTGCTTGTTGATGCTCCTGCAACAGGAGAAATAATTTTTGATTTGGCAGAGATGCTTGGTGTTGAGCTTACACACGATATGGCGCACAATATATATGTTGCAATTACCTGCGATACAGGAAGCTTCAAGTATTCATCAACAACCCCGAAAACACACGTTGTAGCTGCAAAGCTTCTGGAAAAGGGTGTTGATATAGGTTATATTTCAAAGTGCGTATTCGATACGAAAAGCTTCGATTATTTTCGTGCATACAGAAAGGGCATTGATAGTCTTGAACTTTTCGAAAATGGTAAGATTGCGGTTCTTTCCATTACAGAAGAGGATTTCAAAGAGCTTGGTGTGGATGAAACAATAATAGACGGTATTGTTGAGCTGCCCAGGTCTGTGGAGGGTGCTGAGGTTGGTGCATACATTCGCCAGCGTGAGGACGGAGCTTTCAAGGTAAGTCTTCGCTCAAACGGTGATGTTGATGTTGCAAAGGCGGCTGTTGCTTTCGGTGGCGGCGGTCATATAAAGGCAAGCGGATTTCTTTTGCGCAAGGAGCTTGAAATAGTGAAAGAGGAGCTTGTTGCTGAAATAAAAAAACAGCTTTAAAAAATTAAACAGAGAAGAGAAGCAAAAATGGATGGAATAGTGAATGTGAACAAGCCACTTGGAATAACTTCCCACGACGTAGTTTACAGATTGAGAAAGATTTTGAATATAAAAAAAATAGGACACACGGGAACTCTTGACCCTGATGCTTCAGGCGTTTTGCCAATGTGCATCGGGAAGGGAACAAAGCTTGCGGAATACCTCACAGCTTCAGACAAACAGTATATGGCACGCCTTCAACTGGGTGCTTTCACTGACACGCAGGATGCATCGGGTGAGGTGCTTGAAAGCTTTGATGTTAATGTAACGGAGAATGAAATCTGTGATGCAGTGAATAGCTTTGTCGGTGAAATATCCCAGATTCCTCCGATGTTTTCGGCAATAAAAATCGAAGGAAAAAAGCTTTATGAGCTTGCCCGTGAGGGAAAAACTGTGGAGCGAGAGCCGAGAAAGGTCGTTATTAATGGAATTGAGATAAAAAACATAAATCTTGAGGATGGAACAGTAGATATGCTTGTGGATTGTTCAAAGGGAACTTACATAAGAACTCTTTGCAATGATATAGGAGCAGCTCTCGGTTGCGGCGGACATATGTCTGCATTGGAACGCACAAGAAGCGGACGATTCTCTATTTCTGAAGCGTTTTCTCTTGAGCAAATTGAAACAATGACCGAGAAGGGAGATTACAGTTTTTTGACTCATGTTTCGGAGGCACTTCCCGAATACAGACGTATAGTGTTGGGCGGACGCAATGCATGGCGTGTACGAAACGGCATAAAAATCAAAGTAGAGGGACTTTGTGACGGTGAGACTTATCGGGTATTTGATGAAAAAAATGATTTTCTTGCTTTGGCAAGAAAGAATGGGGAAGATTTTGAAATAATAAAAAGCTTTTACGGCGGTGCATAGCTATGACGGTTTTGAATGGAAAGGATATAAGATTTTCCAAAACAGAAAAAAAGACAGCAGTTGCTCTGGGCTCCTTTGATGCTCTTCACAAAGGGCATATCAAGGTTATTTCTGCTATGAAAAAATATGCTGAAAACAACAATCTTCTGGCTGTTGTTCAGCTTGTGGATATACCCAATGTACAAAAGATAAACAGTGATGAGAAAAAACTGGAAATACTTCAAAGACTTGGCGTGGATGTTGTTCTTAAGGAAGATTTCACTACGGAATTCAAGTCGGTAAAATATGATAATTTTGTAGCGGAGTATATTGCAGAAAGGTATAATGCGGCGGCGGTGTTTTCGGGAGAAAACTATCGTTTTGGACATATGGCAGAGGGCGATATTCAAAAGCTCTCCGAGGAGTGCGGAAAATATGGAATACAGGTCTTTACGGAAAAATGTGTAAGACTCGATAACATTGTTTCCAGTACGGAAATAAGGAGATTTGTAACAGAGGGACAAATGGAAAAGGTCATTGAATATATGGGAAGACCTTTTTCTGTATCGGGAGAGGTTGTTCACGGCAGAGAGCTTGGACGAACAATCGGATTTCCAACGGCAAACATAAATCTTCTCCGTGGCTTTGTTGTGCCAATGGACGGGGTTTATCTTTCAAAGGTTCTTTTTGATGAATCAGTTTTTTTCGGTATTACCAATGTTGGTGCAAAGCCAACTGTCGAAGTTGATGAAAAGAATATAGAAACTTATATTTCGGATTACAGAGGAAATCTTTACGGAAAGAAAGTGGAAATTCAGTTTCTCAGAAGAATAAGAGATATACAGAAGTTTGAAAGTCTTGACTCGTTGCAGGCTCAGTTGATGGATGACGAAAAGAAATTAATGGTGCTTGCGGAAGAAGAAAAAAAGGCTTAGATGTGTATTTTCTAATATAAAATAATTGAGGTGTGGACAGAATGAAAATGATATTGATTACGGCACTCGGTGTTGGCGGTGCAACAGTTTTCGGAGCATTAATCGGCTTTTTGTTCAAAAAGCTTTCACACAGATTTTCGGATATTATACTTTCGTTTGCGGCGGGAGTTATGCTTTCTGCGGCTGTTCTGGGGCTGATTATACCTTCATTGGAATATGGAGGGAAATACGGAATTATGGTTACGATTGCGGGGATTTTTGCCGGGGCATTGTGCCTGAATCTTATTGACAAGCTTGTTCCGCATCTTCACAAGCTTATGGGCGGAGAAGAGGAAATGCACCATAATGCAAATCTGAACAAGGTGTTGCTTTTTGTTCTTGCAATCGCTATACACAATTTGCCTGAAGGAATTGCGGCAGGTGTGGGCTTTGGTTCGGGAAATACTTCTCAGGCACTGATGATTGCGGGAGGTATTGCTCTTCAAAATATTCCCGAGGGAATGGTTATTATTGCACCGATGATTGCGGCAGGCGTTTCACCGTCAAAGACTTTTGTGTGTGCAATGATGACAGGTCTTGTGGAGGTTCTCGGAACTTTTGTGGGATATTTTGCTGTAAGCCTTTCTTCTGCAATTCTTCCTTTTGCTCTTGCTTTTGCGGGAGGAACGATGATTTATGTGGTGAGTGATGAAATGATTCCCGAAACTCATGCTCACGGAAGTGAAAGAGGTGCAACATACGCTCTTTTGGCAGGCTTTTGTGTGATGCTTGTTTCGGATGTTTTTCTTGGATAAGAATTTTGGCTCGCTGTAAATGGTTGAGGTCAAAGTAAAAGAGTTATTTTGCCGCAGAGAAATCTGCGGTATTTTTCTTTTTGCTATTGACTTTATCGGTTTAGTGTGCTAAACTAACATAGTAATTTAAATTTCTACATAAAAGGAGAGTTTTTTGAAATGAAAAAGCTTACAAAAATTTTTGCTCTTATGATGGCACTTGTTATGTGTGTTGCACTTGTTGCTTGTGGCGGAAAAACTGCTGAAAACAAGGATTCGGAGCTTGCGAAGATTACTGAAAACGGGAAAATGGTTATCGGTTACACAATTTATGAGCCTATGAACTATGAAGAAAACGGAAAGCTTACCGGCTTTGATACAGAGTTTGCGGAAGCTGTTTGTGAAAAGCTTGGTGTTGAACCTGAATTTGTTGAAATCAACTGGGATACAAAATTCGTTACACTTGATTCAAACAAGATTGATTGTATCTGGAACGGTATGACAATTTCTGACGAAGTAAAGCAAAACTGTGATGTTTCTGATGCATATGTGAAGAATGCACAGGTTGTTGTAATGAAGGAAGATGCTCTTGAAAGCTACAAGGATGTTGAAAGCTTGAAGGGACTCAAGTTTGCAGCAGAAGCTGGCTCTGCCGGTGAAACTGCAATCAAAGACAATGGTCTTGACGAAAAATATTCACCTGTAGCTGCACAGACAGATGCTCTTCTTGCGGTTATCGGCGGTCAGGCTGATGCTTGTGTTATTGATATAACAATGGCAAAGGCAATGACAGCAGACGGCACAAGCTATGACGGACTTGGCTATTCACTGGAGCTCACAACAGAAGAATATGGAATCGGTTTCAGAAAGGGTTCTGACCTTGCTGCAAAGGTAAATGAAATCATTGCCGAACTCAATGCTGACGGAACACTTCCGGCTCTTGCTGAAAAGTATGAACTCAATCTTGCTTTCTAAGATTTGAAAGACTTCTAATAAAAAATAAAAAGGAGCTGTAGTAAAATGAAAAAAAGCGGTTCGGCGTGGAAACCGAACCCTACAAATTGTGTCGCAAAAATTGATGTACACAATGTATGTAGGGGATAGGTTCCATCCCGTCCCGAAAATTTCGTTTTGCTACAGCCCCTTTTTTAACGAAAAGGATATAGAAATGGATTTATTTATAACAGTTACCTTGAGCCTTCTTGAAGGTCTTTGGACAACATTTAAAATTTTTGCTTTGACGCTTCTTGCGGCACTGCCTCTCGGTCTTTTGATTTCTTTGGGGTCAATGAGCAAAATCAAGATTATAAAGTGGCCAATAAAAACGCTTATATGGATTATCCGAGGAACACCACTGATGCTTCAATTGATTGTATTTGGTTTTGGTCCCGGACTTTTGGGCATAAACGGAATGTCTACCTTTGTTGCGGTTATGCTTGCGTTTATACTGAATTATTCTTGTTATTTCTCCGAAATATTCCGAGGCGGTATCGAATCAATACCAAAGGGACAGTACGAAGCCGGTCAGGTGCTTGGTATGAGCAAAAAGGAAATTTTCTTTAATGTGGTACTGATGCAGGTTGTGAAAAGAATTGTTCCTCCTATGAGCAATGAGTTTCTTACACTTGTGAAGGATACGTCTCTTGCGAATACCATTATGATTTATGAAATAACCTGGAATGCAAAACGCTTTATGAACAGTGAGCATATTCTTTGGCCGCTGTTTTATTCCGGTGTATTCTATCTTGCGTTCTGTGGTATTCTTACACTTCTTTTTGGTTACATTGAAAAGAAGCTTGATTACTACAAGGGTTAAGGGGGTGCTGTAATGTCTGTTATTTCTGCAAAAAATATCAAAAAAAGCTTTGGAAAGCTTGAAGTTTTGAAGGATGTAAGCCTGGATGTGCAGGAGGGAGAGGTTGTTTCTATTATTGGTCCTTCCGGTTCGGGAAAAAGTACATTTCTGCGCTCTATGATACATCTCGAAACTGTTGACGGAGGTTCTATATCCATTGACGGTGAAGAGGTTGTTGCGAACGGTATATACCTGAAAAGCAACGCATTTCAAAAGCTTGGAATGGTTTTTCAGAATTTCAATTTGTTTCCCCACAAATCGGTGCTTGAAAATATCACTCTTGCACCAATGCTTGTGAACAAGGAAACGAAGGATGAGGCTGAAGGCTACGCACGTGAGCTTCTTGAATCTGTTGGGCTTCTGGACAAAATTGACGCATATCCATATCAGCTTTCGGGTGGTCAGCAACAACGAGTTGCAATTGCGAGAGCTTTGGCTATGCGACCGAGAGCAATTTTGTTTGATGAACCAACATCGGCTCTTGACCCTGAACTCACGGGAGAAATACTGAAGGTTATTCGTGACCTTGCAAACAGAAAAATGACAATGGTGATTGTTACTCACGAAATTGAGTTTGCAAAAATTGTTTCGGACAGAATTATATTTATGGCAGATGGGTACATTGTTGAAGAAGGCTCTCCCGATGCGGTTGTTGACAATCCGCAGAATGAACGGACAAAAGCCTTTCTTAAACACTTTACAAGATAAAAGGAGTCCTTTGGTAAATGTCAGCGAGAATAAACAGTATTATGCCGGGTTCTATTGCTGAAAGGTACGGCATAAAAGCCAATGATATAATAATGCGTATAAACGGAAAAGACATAAGAGACTATCTTGATTATATGTTTCTTTCGGCAAATGAAGAAGTTGAGATAGAGCTTCAGGATAGGACGGTTTGCATTTCCAATGAGGATTATGAGCCGCTTGGAATTGAGTTTGAAACTCTGCTTATTGACGAGCCACGTTCTTGCCGGAACAAGTGCATTTTCTGTTTTATTGACCAGCTTCCCCAAAATATGCGTGAAACCTGTTATTTCAAGGATGATGATTACAGGCTTTCGTTTTTGCAGGGGAATTATGTTACTTTGACAAATATGTCGGATGAAGACCTTGACAGAATTTTGGATTATGCAATCCCGAGAATAAATGTTTCTGTTCATACAACCAATCCTGAACTTCGGTGCAAAATGCTGAACAACCGTTTTGCGGGGAGAATAATGGGACAAATGAAAAAATTTTCCGGAAGCGGAATGCTGATAAACTGTCAGATTGTACTTTGCAGAGGCTATAACGACGGAAAAGAGCTGGACAGAACCATTGAAGATATTTATTCTCTCGGTGACTCTGTTGAAAGTCTTTCAATCGTTCCTGTCGGCATTTCTGCACATCGTGATGGTTTGACAGAGCTTGTTCCTTTTGACAAGGAAAGCTCGGAAAAGGTTATTGAGCAGGTTTCGGCTTGGCAGAAAAAATTCAAAAAGGAACGCGATATTAATTTTGTTTATCTTTCGGATGAGTTTTATATTATGGCTGAAAAGCCCATTCCTGATGATGGGGAATATGACGGTTTTCCGCAAATAGAAAACGGAGTGGGACTTTGTGCTTCTTTGAAATGGGAGTTTGATGAAGCCTTGGAGCTTTGTGAAGAAAAAACCGTGAAGAGTGAGAAAACTCTCGTTACGGGCTATCTTGCATACGATTTCATATCAAAGCTTGTATCAAAGCTGAATAGTGAAAAAATAAAGGTTTTCAAGGTGAAAAACAACTTTTTCGGAGAGAATATAACAGTAAGCGGACTTGTCACCGGCGGTGATATAATAAATCAGCTGAAAGGCGAACAGCTCGGAAAATATCTGGTTATACCGACATCTATGCTCAGACACGAAGAAAGAGTTTTTCTGGATAATGTTACCGTGGAAGATGTTGAACGTGAATTGAATGTTGAAGTTATTGCTGTCAACAATGACGGTTTTGAGCTGCTTGATGCCTTGCTGAAATAAAAATATAAAGTTAATGCCCGTGCAAATAAAAGAAAAAACGGAGATTTTGTTATGAATTATACGTTGCTTACTGATTTTTATGAAATAACAATGGCGAATGGCTATCTGAAAAACAATATGCAGAACGAAATTGCGTATTTTGATTTGTTTTTCAGGCGTGTTCCCGATAATGGCGGATTTGCTGTTATGGCGGGAGTGGAGCAGGTAATAGAATATATAAAAGAGCTTGAGTTTTCGGATGAGGATATAGAGTTTTTGCGTTCAAAGAATATGTTTTGCGAGGAATTCCTTGATTATTTGAAGAGTTTCAGGTTTGAATGTGATGTATGGGCAGTTCCTGAAGGTACTCCCGTTTTTCCGAACGAACCCGTCATTACGGTGAGAGGACCTCTCATTCAGGCACAGTTCATTGAAACAATGCTGCTTCTCATAATAAATCACCAGAGCCTCATTGCTACAAAGGCGAACAGAATTGTCCGTGCAGCAGAGGGACGTACTGTTATGGAATTCGGCTCACGCCGTGCTCAGGGAGCAAGCGGTGCGATTTATGGCGCAAGAGCGGCGTACATCGGCGGTGTTTCAGGAACAGCCTGCACTATTTCGGACAAAATGTTTGGTGTTCCTGCTCTCGGCACAATGGCTCACAGCTGGATTCAGTCATTTGATTCCGAATATGAAGCCTTCAAAGCTTATGCCCTTGCGTATCCCGATAGCTGCACTCTTTTGATTGACACCTACAACGTGTTGAAATCAGGTGTTCCCAACGCAATAAGAGTTTTCGACGAGGTTCTGAAGCCTATGGGAAAACGACCGAAGGGGGTCAGGATAGACAGTGGTGATATTACCTACTTGTCGGGGAAGACAAGAGAAATGCTTGATAATGCGGGCTATAGTGATGTGAAAATTGTTGTCTCAAACTCTCTTGATGAGCATATTATACGGGATATTTTGAAGCAGGGAGCGGCGGTAGACTTGTTTGGAGTTGGTGAAAGACTGATAACATCACGGTCGGAGCCTGTTTTCGGCGGCGTATACAAGCTTGTTGCAATGGAAAAAGACGGGGATATTATACCCAAAATAAAGGTAAGCGAAAATGTTGCAAAGATAACCAATCCGTGCTTCAAAAAAGTATACAGGCTTTTTGCAAAGGATACGGGAAAGGCTATTGCTGATGTTATTACTCTTGCGGAAGAAAAAATTGATGACTCAAGGGATTACGAAATATTTGACCCTGAACATACTTGGAAACGAAAGCTTGTATATGATTTTGAAGCGGTAGAGCTTCTTGTGCCGATTTTCCAGAAGGGCAAATGTGTTTATACATCGCCTGAGCTCTCTCAAATAAGAGAATACTGCAAAGAGCAGATAAATACAATTTGGGACGAAGTGAAAAGATTTGAAAATCCCCATAGGTATTATGTGGATTTGTCGGAAAAGCTCTGGAATATAAAGTACAAACTTTTGTCCGAGTACAGAGATTTATAATAATAAGAAAACTCTACTCGAATTTGTTGACATTTTGTCATATTTGAAGTATAATTAATCTATCTTTATATAACATAAATAATCAATCAAAGGAGAAATCAAATGAAATCATCAATCGAATCCTACAACCTCGGCAAGTTGGGCGTTATAGGAATGAACGGCTGCGACGAATTCTGTTCAAAGGTGGACTATTATCTCAAAAAGTTCAATGACGACGACATAGAAGACCATGGTACGTTTTTGTTCCCCATAAAAACTTCAAGATTCGGAACAGGTGAGGCGAAGGCAACCCTTCTTCACTCTGCGAGAACCTATGATGTTTATATAATAGTTGACTGCTTCAACTATGGAGAAACCTACAAGCTTTACGGTCAGGAGGTTCCAATGAGCCCTGATGACCACTATCAGGATCTCAAACGTGCGATTTCTGCTATCGGCGGAAAGGCGAAGAGAATTACTGTTATTATGCCTATGCTTTATGAAGGTCGTCAGCACAAGCGTTCATCAAGAGAGTCTCTTGACTGTGCAATGGCTCTTCAGGAGCTTTGCAACATCGGCGTAGATAATATTATTACTTTTGATGCGCACGACCCCAGAGTTCAGAACGCAATTCCTTTCAAGGGCTTTGAAAATGTTATGCCTACATATCAGATGATAAAGGCGTGCCTCAAATATGACAAGGGAATTATCCTGAACAAGGAAAATACGATGATTATTTCTCCTGATGAAGGTGCAATGTCAAGATGTATGTATTATTCCTCCGTTCTTGAAATGGAACTGGGTATGTTCTACAAGCGCCGTGATTACTCAAGAGTTGTGAATGGCAAGAATCCCATTGTTGCTCACGAATTCCTTGGTTCTTCAGTTGACGGCAAAAACGTTATTGTTGTTGATGATATGATTTCTTCCGGTGATTCAATGATAGATGTGGCAAGAGAACTCAAAAAGAGAAAGGCTGCAAGAGTGTTTATGTTCTCAACCTTTGGATTGTTTACGGAAGGCTTTGACCGTTTTGACAAGGCCTACGAAGAAGGTTTGATTGAAGGTGTGTTCACTACAAACCTGATTTATGCAAAGCCTGAGCTTCTCACAAAGGAATGGTATCATCAGGTTGATATGTCAAAGTATGTAGCGCTTCTTATCAACGAGCTTAATGCAGAACATTCAATCAGCGAGCTGCTCAATCCTATAAAGAGGATAGAAAAGATTCTTGACAAATACAAAAGTGAATAATTTTGAAAAATAAAAATACGGCTGCTGCATACGGGAAAACTGTTTGCAGCAGCTTGTTTGACTGTTAAAGGAGGCGGATATATTTATGATGAGATTACAAAAATTTCTTGCCAATGCCGGAGTTGCTTCGAGGCGTGCGGCTGAAAAAATGATAAGCGAGGGCAGAGTTTCGGTTAACGGTGAGATTATCCGCGAAATGGGTGTGCAGATTGATGAAGACTATGATACCATTGAAGTTGACGGAGCTGTGGTGAAGAACAATGAGAAGAAGTATTACATTATGCTCAACAAGCCTGTGGGCTTTGTTACAACAGTTTCGGATGACAAGGACAGACCGACTGTTATGGAGCTGGTTTCGGATATTTCTGCACGTATTTATCCTGTGGGAAGACTTGACTATGATACGGAAGGGCTTTTGCTTCTGACCAACGACGGAGACCTCACCTTCAAAATAACCCACCCGAGGCACGATATTTCAAAGACATATGTTGCGGAGGTTACGGGCAACATAACAATGGACACAATTCTCCAGCTCAGACGAGGAGTTGTTGTTGACGGACAGAAAACAAGCCCTGCGGAGGTTGAGGTTGTGGGTGCAACGCAGTATGGCACAAAGGTTGAAATAACCATACATGAGGGCAGAAACCGTCAGGTAAGAAAAATGTTTGAGGCTCTCGGATGTATTGTGAAAAAGCTGAAACGTACAAAGGAAGCGGGATTGACCCTTGGTCATCTTCCGTTGGGAAAGTGGCGCAAGTTGAGTGAATCTGAAGTCAATATGCTGAAAAAGATTGAGGCGGCAGGAGAAAAGAAATCCTCTGTACCGAGAAGACAGAAAGCATATGCGAGAAAGAATACAAAACGTACAACCGCAAAAAAGCAGGTAAGAAAAAATGACTGATTTGGGATATGATGTTATTGTTATAGGCGGCGGAGCGGCAGGACTTATGGCTGCAGGAACAGCGGCAAAGCGAGGATTGTCTGTTGCTCTTGTTGAAAAGAACAGAATACTTGGAAAAAAGCTTCTTATCACAGGGAAGGGACGATGTAATATTACAAATGCCTGTGAGGAGGTAGAAGAGCTGATTTCGAATGTGACAAAGAACAGCTCCTTTCTTTACAGCTCGTTTTACGGCTTCACAAACTATGATACCATAAGCTTTTTCAACAGCCTTGGTGTTGACACAAAGGTTGAACGGGGAAACAGAGTTTTTCCCGTTTCGGACAAGAGTGTGACTGTTGTTGATGCACTTGTGGGATTTGTGAAAAAATCAGGAGTGAAGATAATACATGACAAGGTGCTTGGTATTGTCACCGATGATAATTCAAGAGTGTGCGGAATCAAAACCCAGAAAAACGGAAAAATATCTTCCGGAGCTGTAATTCTTGCAACCGGCGGAATGTCCTATACCGCAACGGGCTCAACGGGTGACGGCTATGATTTTGCCCGCAGACTGGGACATACTGTTACTGATATTGTACCATCACTTGTGCCCGTAGAGGTGGAAGAGTCTTGGGCTTATGACCTTATGGGGCTTTCCCTCAGAAATATCGGGATTACGGTTCTTGATGAAAAAAACAAAAAGATATATTCCGATTTCGGAGAAATGATGTTTGCTCATTTCGGGCTGAGCGGACCTGTTATATTAAGTGCGTCGGCGCATATGCGACCTATGCTTCCGGGGAAATACAAAATACTGATAGATTTGAAGCCTGCTCTTGATGAAAAACAGCTTGATGCACGTCTGGTCAGAGACTTTCAAAAGTATGCAAACAAGGATTTTGTAAATTCTCTTGCGGACTTGCTTCCGTCGGGCTTGGTTGAACCGGTTGTTGCTCTTTCGGGCATTGACCCTCGCAAAAAGGTAAATTCGGTTACGAAAGAGGAGCGCCACAGACTTCTTGAAATAATAAAGGGTCTTGAACTTAATGTAAAAGACTTTTGTCCCATTGAACAGGCAATAATAACATCAGGCGGAATCTCGGTAAAGGAAATTGATCCGTCTACCATGGAATCGAAAAAAATTCCCGGTTTGTTTTTTGCCGGAGAAATTATTGATGTTGATGCATACACCGGTGGCTTTAATTTGCAGATTGCTTTTTCTACCGGCGTGCTTGCGGGAAATAATTGTTGAATGAAGGGAAGAAAATCAGGATGAATTATGAAGAAAAAACCCTTACCTCTGAAAAAGTGTTTGAAGGAAAAATAATTGATTTGAGAATAGAAACTGTTGAGCTTCCTGATGGTAAAACGGCTTACAGGGAGCTGGTTGACCATCCGGGCGGAGTGGGCGTTCTGGCGGTGTTGCCTGACGGAAGGATTCCGCTTGTGAGACAGTACAGAAAGCCCATTGAGGACTATACCTGGGAGATTCCCGCGGGAAAGCTTGACAAGGGTGAAGAGCCTATTGTGTGCGGAAAACGCGAGCTTGAGGAAGAAACGGGTTACAAGGTTGAAGAACTTATTTCTCTAGGTTATATTTATCCGTCACCTGGATTTGTCAATGAAGTGACGCATATGTTCTTTGCAAAGGATTTGTCACAGGGAGAGGTTCATCCCGATGAGGATGAATTTCTGGACGTAAAGAGCTTCACTGTTGACGAGGTGAGAAATATGATTTTGTCAAACGAAATCAATGATGCCAAAACGGTTGCGGCATTTTTGAAGTGTGAAGCTATGAAGCTGTTTTAAGGAGTGTGAGCTTATGGAAAAAAACAAGGTGAAGGTTTTGATAAACGGTGCAGAATATACTCTTGTTTCGGCAGAACCCGCAGAGTATGTTCAGAGAGTTGCAATACGTGTTGACAGAAAGCTTTCAGAAATCAAGTCGGAAAATCCACAGCTTACAAATGTTATGGCAGCGATGCTCACTGCCATAAATTTCTCGGATGAATACATAAAGCTCGAGGATTCATCGAACAATCTGAGAAAGCAGGTTGCGGCGTATGCCAAAAATGAATCAAAGCTTTCGGCGGCACTTGATGAACGAACCCTGAGGGTGAAGGAGCTGGAAAGTCAGGTTCAGGAGCTGAAAATAGAGCTTGCGAGAATCAGCGGAAAGAATACTGGTACAGGTTACAGAAAATAATGTTAAAGGATGAAAGATATGAGCAATATAGAATTGCTTGCTCCGGCAGGAAATTTTGAGTGCCTTGTTGCGGCGGTACAAAGCGGTGCAGATGCAGTGTATCTTGCGGGGAAAAGCTTTGGAGCAAGAAGCTTTGCGGATAACTTTGACAAAGAAGAGCTTGAAAAAGCGGTGGACTATTGCCATATTCGCGGTGTTCATATTTATATTACGGTGAACACGCTTGTTGCGGATTCAGAGATTGAAGAACTCGGGGATTATCTAAGGCTTTTGTCGGAAATCGGTGTAGATGCAATTATTGTTCAGGATTTTGGTGTTGCGGAAATTGCCACACAGCTTGTTCCTGAGCTTCCAATTCACGCAAGTACACAGATGACAATTCATAATTCTGAAGGTGTTAAATTTGTAGAAAAATACGGCATAAAGCGTGTTGTTCTCTCACGTGAGCTTTCATTGAGGGAAATCAAAGAGATTTCATCAAAAACCGATGCAGAGCTGGAGGTATTCGGACATGGTGCACTTTGTATGTGTTATTCGGGTCAATGTTTGCTCAGCAGTATAATCGGCGGACGTTCGGGAAACCGCGGGAAATGTGCTCAGCCCTGCAGACTTCAGTACAGCATAAACAACAGCACTGCAAAGGCATACTATATGAGCCTCAAAGACCTTTCGAGCCTTTGTCACCTGAAAGAGCTTGAAAATGCCGGTGTTTCGTCTTTGAAAATTGAAGGGCGTATGAAAGGTCCTGCCTATGTTGCGGCGGTAGTCGGGATTTACAGAAAGTATCTTGATAATCCTATGCCTGTATCTCAAAAAGATATGGAACTTCTGGATACAATATTCAACAGGGGCGGTTTGACCGACGGATACCTCACAGGAAATTGCGGGCGTGATATGTTTGCTCTTGACAAGCCCGACAATCCGTACCGAAAGGGAAGCTCAAACCTTGAAAAAGAGCTTCTTTCGGTTTTGAACGAGGAAAACAGAAAATTGAAGATTGACGGGGAGATTGTCATAAGAAAGGACGAATACCCCATATTCAAATTGAGATTAGGGAATGTTTTCTGTGAATATGTTCATCACAAGACTACGGAAACCGCACAGAAAAAGGCACTTGAAAAAAAAACAGTAATTGCACAGCTTGTGAAAACCGGTGCAACGTCTTTTGAGTTTGAGAACATAAGCGTTGAACTTGATGACGGACTTTTTTTGAGTGCCGGAGAGCTAAACAGCATAAGAAGAAACGCTCTTGAAATGCTTGAAGAGACATATCTTTTTTCATTCAAGCGAGAAGTCGATAATACATTTTTTGAGACGTTGAGAGATTCGGAGTGCGAAGAATACGGTTTTGTTTGTGAGATAACCAATGAAAGCCAGTTGGATGAGGTTTGCGGCTTCCCTTTTGAAAAGTTGTATATTCCTATTGAGATTATAAGGCGAAGAAAAAAAATCTGTGATTCCTTAAAGGAAAAAACAGTTATTGTTCTTCCCGCAATTTTGAGAGAAGAAGAATTTGAAAAATATACTATGAATGCAAAAAAGCTTCTTGATGAAGGTTATCATGGCGTTCAGGTTCAAAATCCTTCGGAAATCAGTGCTTTTTCGAAGTATAAGATTTATGGCGGTTTCAGATTGAACATTTTTGGTAGCAATGCACTGAATTTCTTGAAGAAAAACAACGTAAAGACTGCAGAACTTTCTCCTGAATTGACCATATGGCAGTTAAGGGATATAAAAAAGACACTTCCCGTACAGGTTATGGTATACGGCAGACTTCCCCTTATGGTTACAGAAAACTGCATAATCAGAAACGGAAACCAATGTCCCTGTAACGGAGAAAATTATATAACTGACAGAATGGGAATGAAATTTCCTGTTATAAAGGACGGGGAAATTTGCAGAAGTGTTGTACTGAACTGCAAGAAAACTTATATGGCAAATGATATGGAAAAGCTCAGAAATGCCGGAATAAATTATTTCAGGATTTATTTCTCGGACGAGAGTGCCGAGGAATGCCGAAAGGTTTGTGAGGCATTTCTTTCGGGGGGAAATTACAGACCCGAAGATTTCACAAAGGGGCATTTTTTCAAGGGTGTTACAAAAGAAAAGGATTAATAATCAGGAGGAAAGACGGATGCTTACACGTGGCGACAAGGTTATTATGATTGTTGTTGTTTTTGCGGCAATGGCTGTTTACTGCGTATTTGCTTTTTGTCTCTTTGAAGGTCAGGCAGAAGCGGTTTCGGTTTTTGTTGACGGAAAAGAGTATGCAACATATAAGCTTTCGGCAATTTCCGACACAAAAACCGTTGAAATCAATTCTGAATTCGGATATAATGTTCTTGAAATATCAGCACATGGTGCCAGAATGCTTGATGCCTCCTGCAAGGATAAGGTTGATATACAGAGCGGAGAAATAACAAAGCCCGGACAAATGCTTGTCTGCGTTCCGAACCGGGTAACGGTCAGAATTGTCGGAAAGAGCAAAAGTAATGTGGACAAGGTGACTTACTGATGAAAAAAACATTTACACCAAAAAATATAGGAATAATGGCGCTTTTTGTTTCAATTGGTATTATTCTGCAATATGTTGAAAGCAGGATTCTCATTAGCCCTGTTCCCGGAGGAAAGCTTGGACTTTCCAATATAGTTACTATTATAAACATATTCATTTTCGGCGGAGGAAATGCTGTAATTATTTCAATTTTGAGAGCATTTCTCGGAACATTTCTTACAGGCGGTGTAACTGCATTGCCTTACAGTATTGTCGGTGCACTTTTCGCAACGTTAACAATGTGCTTTGTGAAAAAGTATTTATATCCAAAGGTGAGTATGGTTGGAATGAGTATTCTTGGGGCTTGTGCTCATAATATTGCACAGCTCGCAGTTGCGTCTATTGTGTTCGGTTCGGTATATCTCTTTTCGTATCTCCCTATGTTGCTTGTTGTTGCATTGGTGAGCGGAACTGTTACGGGCGTAGGGGCGCAGATTTTCGGAAAAAGAATTTTAAGCATCGGAGAAAAAATATGAACAAAAGAATTATACTTGCATCAAATTCACCCAGAAGGCGTGAGCTTTTGGCAAATATAGGACTGGAATTCAGTGTTATTGCAGATAATACTCCTGAACCCGTTCCCGAAAATGCATCACCCGAAAATACAGTTACCTTTCTTGCGAGATTCAAGGGCGAGAATGTTATTAAAGGTTTGGAGGAAAATGAAAATGCTGTTGTTATTGCCGCTGACACGGTTGTTGCAATAGACGGAAAAATTCTTGGCAAGCCTCATTCGGTTCAGGAAGCTGAAACCATGCTCAAAACTCTCAGCGGTCGGATGCATTGTGTATATACAGGGGTATATGTGAAGGACTTATGCACAAAAAAATCAAAAAGTTTTTGTGAAAAAACGGAAGTATTCTTCAAAAACCTTGACATTGAGACAATAAAAGATTATATTAATACTGGGGAGCCAATGGATAAAGCTGGTGCATATGGTATTCAGAACCTTGGCTCACTGTTTGTGGAAAGAATAAACGGCGACTATTTTAATGTTGTGGGTCTCCCCATACCGAAGCTTGGGGAGGTTCTCTCAAAGGACTTTGGTATATGCGTTTTAACAAATTACATAAAGGAGTGATTTTTATGGCAAACGAAATCGGAATTGACCTTGGAACTGCCAATACAATTATATATTTGAAAGGAAAAGGAATTGTTGTGAATGAGCCGACAGTTGTTGCTGTGAGCCGTACAACAGGCAAAATTCTTTCAATAGGAAAGGAAGCAGGAGAGATGCTTGGCAGAACTCCTGTGGATATTTGTGCTGTAACTCCCATAAAAGAGGGTGTTATTGCAAATTTTGATATAACTGTTTCGATGCTTAGATATTTTATCAAAAAAGCCATCGGTGCATCTTTTTTGAAGCCGAGAGCTGTTGTTTGTATTCCGTCACATATTACAGATGTTGAAAAACGTGCAGTTAGAGACGCTGTTCTTGCGGCAGGCGTGAAGGAGGTTTTTCTTCTTGAAAAATCTATGGCTGCGGCAATCGGTGCGGGTATTTCCGTAAATGCACCTGTAGGCTCTATGGTATGTGATATTGGCGGAGGTACTACAGAAATTGCTGTTGTTTCTCTGGGGGGAATTGTTGCAACACAGAGTCTCAAGGTAGCAAGTCAGACCTTTGATAGTGATATAATTCTCTTTATGAAGAAAAATCATAATCTGATTATTGGTAATATTACTGCAGAGGAAATAAAAATGGAAGTTGGCTCAGCTTGCTCGCTCAAGGAAGAACTTTCTATTGAGATAAAGGGTCGTGACCTTGTTTCGGGACTTCCCAGAACAGCAAAGGTTACATCCGAGGAAATCAGAGAAGCAATTCAGGAAAGCCTTGCAACAATTATTGATGGTATCAAGGCTGTTCTTGAAAAAACTCCGCCCGAACTTGCGGCTGACATAATTGAATCGGGTATTGTTCTCACAGGCGGCGGTTCTATTCTCAAGGGTCTGGGAAGACTTATCAATGCTCATACAGATATTCCTATCTTTATTGCAGAGTCTCCGGCTGAATGTGTTGCCATTGGTGCGGGAAAAGCTCTTGAAGAAATCAAAACTCTTCATGCACTTCTTATTTCTGAATAATTTACTTTGTTTTTGAGAGGAGATACATCTTTTGAAAAAGTTTTTAAAAAACAGATGTGTTTTCGGACTGATAATTTTTGTTTTACTGGTAAGCGTTGTTGTTGGAATTATCAATGCGGCAAAGCATGAAGTGCCTTTTACGGAAAATATTGTTCAAATAGTTATTACGCCTGTTCAGAAGCTGTTCACAAAGATAGGGAATGGTTTTTCGGGAGTATGGACATATTTTTCGGATGTGGATAAGATAAAGGCTGAAAACAAGGCTCTTCAAAGCGAAAAAGCGGCGTTGGAGACCGAACTGGATAAAGCAAAAATAAGCCTGAATGAAAATGAGGAGCTCCGAAAGCTTCTTGATATGAAAAACGCCTATCCTGAGCTAGAACTTATGACGGCTGAGGTTATTGCCAGAGACCCTTCAAACTGGTATAATACCTTCACCATTGACAAGGGTTCTATTGACGGAATGGCACTCAATCAGCCAGTTGTATCCGAAGACAAAACCCTTGTGGGCAGAATAAGTGAGGTCGGAACAACCTGGTCAAGAGTTACCACCCTGACAGATCCCGCTCACTCTGTGGGAGCAGAGGTTGTGCGTTCAGGTGAGTTTGGCATTGTTGAAGGCGAATACTCATTTTCCACTTCGGGAACATGTCGTCTTACCTTTATTTCAAAAAATGCAAATATAATTGTTGGTGACAAGATTGTTACTTCGGGACTTGGAGGGATTTACCCGAAGGGATTGACAATCGGGAAGGTTCTGGAAATACGTCCTGATATGCAGGGAATTTCTCAGTATGCTGTCATAAGTCCTCAGGCAAGAGTGGACAAGCTTAAGGCTGTTCTGGTTGTTCTGAATCCTGCGGGTGAACAGTAGAGTTGAGAACAATTCGGATGGATGAGAGGAAAGGCTAATGAGAGCTTTGATGCATAGTGTTTTTTTGCTGTTGTTTTCTGTACTTCAGCCAACTTGGTTGAATGGTATTGAGATTTTCGGCACGAAACCAAATTTGTTTTTGATATATATAATTGTTGTTTGCTGTTTTTGCGGAAGGACAGAGGGGGCTACGGTAGGTCTGGTTTTCGGTTTTGTTCTGGATATGCTGATAGGAAGACTTTGGGGAATGAATGCTCTTTTGGGAATGCTTTCGGGATTCTTCATTGCCCACTTTTGCAAAAAGGTCTTGAGAAACAGTAATTTTCTCGTTGCAATGATTTTTGTTTTGGTTATGTCGCTGTTTTATGAGGTTGTATATTACTTCATCGCGTTCCTGACTGTTGATAACGTTCATTTTGGAGCAATGTTTGTGAAGAGCATACTTCCTGAATGTGTTTATAATGTGATAATATCATTGCCGGTTTATTTTATAATAAATAAGTTTTCTAAATCTTTGTATACTGATAAGGGTGATGCAATTGGATAAAAGAGGTCTGAGAGCTCGTTTTGTTTTTATATTCTGCTTTCTTGCTGTGTTCACGGTAATTTGTGTGGCACGGCTTTTCAGCTTGCAGATTGTTCACGGTGACGAATACCGTGAAAGAGCGGAAAACAGACTTGTCCGTGCATATCCTGTGAAAGCACCCAGAGGTGAAATGCTTGACCGTTTCGGTCGTCCGATGGTTACAAATAGTATGGGATATTATGTTCATATCCAGAATATCGGAAGTGATGATAATACCCTGAACCGAACTATCAACAGATTGATAAAAATGTTCGAAGAGAATAATCTTGAATATTTTGATGATTTTCCCATTACACATGCACCATATAAGTTTGATTTTGAGGATGCTGAAAATCAGGATGAGGCATTAAAGGTGTGGAAGGAGGAAAACAAGCTTGAGGATTACAACACTGCAGAGGAAATTATGAATTATTATTTTGAGGAGTACAACATTTCTGAGGAATATACTCCCGTTGATGCAAGAAATATTGTTGCAGTCCGTTATACAATGAAAACGAAGAATTTCAGCGTTATGAATCCTTATTCTTTTGCGGAGAATATAGATATAAATATGGTTCAGAAAATAAAAGAACGTTCCTTTGAGCTTGAAGGAGTGAGCGTCGAAATCGAGCCTGTCCGAGAATATGTAAACGGGTCAATGGCGGCACACATCCTGGGAAGAACGGGAATTATTTACAAGGAAGAATATGATGAACTGAAAAATCAAGGCTATGGAATGAACGATATAATTGGAAAAGACGGTCTTGAAAAGGTTCTTGAAAAATATTTGAAGGGAACGGATGGGTACAAGAGAGTTGAACAGACAAAGTCCGGTTCGGTATCTCAGACCTTGAATGAAAAGCCTGCAGAAACCGAGAATTTTGCAGTTCTCACAATTGATTCGGAGCTTCAGCGTATTACAGAGCAGTCCCTTGCGAAAAGTATTGAAAAAGCGAGAGAGGGAAATGGAAAGGATTGTTTCAGCGGTGCGGCGGTTGCTGTTGAAATCAGCTCGGGTGAAGTTCTTGCCATGGCATCTCTTCCGGGGTATAGTCCCATGGAGTATTCGAAAAATTACAATGCTCTGTTCAATGACCCCCATACACCTCTTTTGAATCGTGCTCTTGGAGGTGCTTATACACCCGGTTCAACCTTCAAACCACTGACGTCAATTGCGGCACTGGAGGAGGGTCTTATAACCCCCAATACAAGAATTGAAGACCTTGGTGTGTACAAGTATTATGCACCTTCGTATCAGCCGACTTGTCTCATATGGAAAAACACCGGCAAAACTCACGGCTCCATAAACGTTTCTGAAGCCATAGGAGTTTCGTGTAACTATTTTTTCTATGAAGTCGGCAGACAACTCACCATTGACAAAATATCCCATTACGCAAAAGCCTTTGGGCTTGGTCAAAAAACGGGTATTGAGCTTGCGGAAGCAGACGGAATTGTTGCAAGTGCGGAGTTCAAGGAGTCCAGAGGTGAAAAATGGTATCCCGGTGATACTCTTCAGGCGGCAATCGGACAGTCGGATAATATGTATACTCCTGCACAGCTTGCAAGCTATGTCAGTACAATAATCAACAAGGGTACAAGATATTCTCTTCATCTTGTGAAGGACATACGGAGCTACAAAACGGGAGAAATAGTATATGAAAATGTTCCGTCGGTAATTTCCAATTATGAAATTAAGGATGAAACCGTTGAAGCGGTGAAGGATGGCATGAGGCGTGTTACCGAAGACGGTACGGCGAAGGCTGTGTTTGAAGACTTTCCTATTGCGGTCGGCGGAAAGACAGGTACTGCTGAAGTAACCGGCGGCAGCGATACGGTTCTTTTTGTGGGCTTTGCTCCTTATGACAAACCGCAGATTGCGGTTGCTGTTGTTCTGGAGCATGGTGCAACCAGTAGTTATGCGGCTCAGGTTGCAAGGGATATGTTTGAATATTATCTCGGACTTTCTGAGGTTAATGATACTGTAAACAGAATGAATACACTTTTGATGTGAGAAATGAGGCGAAAATATGGCAAAAACAGTTGAAACTGTTGTTTTGAAGCTTTACAGAGAAGGAATGGTTGTTTATATAAACAAGCCGATTTCGTTTACTGAAATAAAAAAGGTAGTGACAACAAAGTTCAAAAAATCAGAAAACTTTTTCAAGGGTCTGACCCTTCGTGTTGGATTCAAGGGTGCTGCTCTTGATATGGAACAGCTTCTTGAACTGGTTGATGCAATTTCCGAAGTCCTTGACTGCAAGGCGGTTCTCTGGGAGAATCCTCAGCCCTTTGAGGAAACAACAGAGGAAAAGGTGAAAAAGAGTCTTTCTGCGGAACAAATTCTCTCGAAAGCTTTCAAAATTGAGCTTGAAGACGAAAAAACAAAGTTTTATACGAAGACAGTCCGTTCGGGTCAGCTCCTTGAATCAGAAGGCAACATAGTTGTTGTGGGAGACGTGAACCCCGGTGCGGAGCTTGTGGCAGAGGGAAATATTATTGTTATGGGTACAGTAAAGGGAAGAGTTCATGCAGGTGCAAAGGGAAATCGCAGTGCAATTGTCTGTGCACTCAATCTATCACCCATACAGCTCAGAATTGCGGATTTGATTACCAGGTCACCTGATGAGGATGAAAACCACGTAATTGTGCCGCAGATTGCTTATATCAAGGATGATATTATCTTTATCGAAGAATTTTTGCAAAAACGCAAATAATATTTTGACATTTGCCATATTTTGTGGTAAAATCAAATGTGTATGTGCTGACTAAAAATTAGTTTAGAGTTATGGAGGTTTTTATATGTCAGAAGTAATAGTTATAACTTCCGGAAAAGGCGGAGTTGGAAAGACAACTACAACAGCAAATATTGGTGTTGGTCTTTCAAAGCTCGGCAAGAAGGTAGTTTTGATTGATACAGATATCGGTCTTAGAAATCTTGATGTTGTTCTCGGACTTGAAAACAGAATTGTTTTTGACCTTGTTGATGTTGTGACAGGTGTTTGTGAACACAAAAAAGCTGCAATCAAGGACAAGCGTTATGACGGACTTTTCCTGATTCCTGCTGCACAGACAAAGGACAAGGATGCTGTTACCGTAGAACAGATGAAGGAGCTTTGTGACAAGCTGAGAGAAGAATACGACTTTATTCTTATTGACTGTCCGGCAGGTATTGAGCAGGGCTTCAAAAATGCCATTGCCGGTGCAGACAAGGCTTTGATTGTTACAACTCCGGAGGTGTCGGCTGTACGTGATGCGGACAGAATTGTAGGTCTTCTGGAAGCAAACGGTATTGAAGACCATTATGCACTCATAAACCGAATTCGTCCCGATATGGTGAAACGCGGTGATATGCTCAGTGTTGATGATGTTATTGAAGTATTGAATATAGATTTGATTGGTATTGTTCCTGACGATCAGGAAATAATCGTATCCACCAACAAAGGTGAGCCGGCAGTTGTGAATCCAAAATCTCTTGCAGGTCAGGGTTACAGAAATATTACGGAAAGACTCAACGGAAACAATGTTCCGCTTATGGATCTTGATGATAAATCTTTCTTTGGTTTCTTCAAGAAGCTTTTCGGAAAGAAACAGTAACTGATGTTTTATAGTATTAAGAGATAAGGAGAATGATATATGCTGGATTTGTCTAAGATTTTTGGCAAAAAAAATCGCTCCAAGGACACAGCGAAGGACAGGCTGAAGCTTGTTCTTGTTCATGACAGAGCAAATGTGTCTCCGGAGTTTCTGGAAAAAATAAAGGATGAAATAATGCAGGTTATCGCAAAGTACGTTGACGTATCTGACGGCGAACTTGATATAAATATTACCACAGCTCAGAGTGAGGACGGAAAATCATCCGTACCTGCCATTACGGCAAATATTCCCATAAAGAGCATAAAACACAAGGCATAAAACTGTCTTTGGTGAAGCAATCAGAAAATTGTGATTGTTTGTTACATTACAAAATGAGGGAGGACAAAAATGAATATAGCTTTAATTGCGCACGACAAAAAGAAGGAACTTATGGTAGATTTCTGTATTGCCTACAAGGGTATTCTTGCCCAGCACAACCTTTGTGCTACCGGAACAACAGGTAGTCTTGTTGCCGAAGCAACGGGCTTGAATGTCAGTCTGTTTTTGTCCGGACCACAGGGAGGAGACCAACAGATTGGTGCCAGAATTGCATACAACGAAATTGACCTTGTTCTGTTTTTCCGTGACCCTCTGACAGCACAGCCGCATGAACCTGATGTTTCGGCTTTGTTCAGATTGTGTGATGTTCACAACATACCTCTCGCTACCAACAGTGCAACTGCTGAAGTAATGATTAGAGGTCTGGAACGCGGTGATCTTGCTTGGCGTGATATTGTGAACCCCAAAAATTCAAAATGATATTTTGAGTTTTTTCAAGCCACAAACGTATAACTATACAAAATAAAAAAAATTCAAAAAAATGCTTGCATTTTTGTTTGAAGTGTGGTATACTCATTAAGTTAATTATGGGTAGTCCTCTGCTTACAGCTTATCTGGAAGGTGTATGGCATGAATATCTGAAAT
>SVKC01000065.1 GCA_015068655.1 Oscillospiraceae bacterium | reverse complement strand
ATACTTACCATTGCTATTTGGTATCTGTTTTCATAACCTTTTACCATCATCTTTCATCACCAATATTATTATACCACAAAATGAAGAAAAAGCCCAGACTTTTCTGGACTTTTTCGACAGTCTGAAATTGGGAGTTGTAACTTGTTACAACTCCCAATTTTTTAACAAAATTTTATAAAAAGCATTGACAAAGTATTAACAACTATGATACAATTGGACGTGTCCAAAATAAATCCAATGAGGTGATAGGATGATAAATAGTATTGCGGGACGTGCAAGACGTATTACGCCGCTTAATGAAACGGAAATGAAAATTATACGGAGTGCCACAAAGCTGTTTTTGGAAAACGGATTTTCAAAGACCACTTTCAGCATGATAAGCGAGGACAGCCAGGTGACACGCGGTAACATTGCCTATTATTTTCACACAAAAGAAGATATTCTCTTTCTTTTGATTCAGGAACTTATGGACTATCACGAGGATGTCATAGAAGAAATTGAAGGTAAGACTCAAAATGTTGTTTTTGCCTGTGCCATGGAAATTGCAACACAGATTTCCATTTGTGAAAGCAATCCTGTTGCTTGGGATTTGTATTATTCGGCATATTCCCATCTTGGATGCTTTGAATATATAAAGGACTGGACGGCAAAAAAGAATTACAGATTTTTGAGAAGCCTCCTTCCTGATTTGTCCGAAGAAGACTTCAGGGCAAAGGAAAATGTGGCGAGCCACATTGAATTTTCGGCACTTACATCTCCTTGTAACAAGAATTTTACTCTTGATGACAAGATTTCGCTGATTCTTGATTCTCATATGAAGCTTTATGATGTGGCGAAAGACATCAGAGTTGAAACAATCAAAAAGGTGCTTGAGTCGGATTATAAAAACCTCGGTACGGAAATATTTAATAAATTTCTGGAAAAGTTTCATCATAGTATAGAAGAAAAACCATAGAAAAAGGAGCGAGTATAATGAAAAAAAGAATAATGGCATTGGTACTGACAATAGTGATGCTTGCGAGTATTGCATCAATAAATACAACAGTTTTTGCGGAGACCCTTGAAAGCCTTGATTTGTCAGAGCTTTCCGACATAAATGAAAATACGTCTGAATCTGCCGATACATATTCATATACATGGACGGTGGAGGAGGTTGACGGAACCACGGTAAAAACTCTTGAACTTACCCTTGATGGTGCTGAGCTTCAGACATTGACTCTTCCCTGTTGCAGTGACAGCGGCATTGAGCTTAATGTTATAATAAAAACGGTAAGTGATTCACACATTGGCGAAATATGCGAAAGCCATTTTTTCAGCTATTCGTATCAATGGGATGAAATAGTTTTTGAGGGTGAAGGCACTCTTGAAACCGAAATGATGAGTATACAAGGTGGTGGGAATGACCACATAATCACGGTTGCAGAAGGTGCGTCGGTAAGCATTTCAGGAGATTATACAGACTTCGGATTTGGTTACAGCGGTAGCAACGGTTCAACCTTCAATGTTTTGGGGAACTTTTCAGTGCGCGGCAATGTCAGCTGCGGAGCTGTGAAAATCGGAGCGGAAGGACATCTCACTTGCGACAGAGTTACCCTTGGGGGAAGCGGTGCAAATGATGCCGACCTTGAGGCGAATACCTTTGTTGTTGAAGATGGCGGAATGTTTGAGGCAAAGGGCGACACCGACTGGGTTGACGATGCAACAGGCGAGCCTTACGGAGCATTGGTTGTCAATGTTAACAGCGATGATATTGAATTGAATGAAATAATTGTTCTCCCTGACGGTTACCTTCCTGACGGGTTCGGTATTGAAAAGGTTGGGCAATATGTGACAGTTGATGACGGTGATAGCAAACATCCGGAGTCCACATCATTTGACTACGGCGTAATATATGCGGCAACAACTTTGAAGCTTGGATTCACAACCCAAAAGTATACGGTAGTGTTCACAAATGAAGACGGAAGCGAGCTTCAGAGTGAGGAGCTTGAATACGGCGAAACACCTGTATACAAGGGCGAAACACCAACAAAGGCGGCAGATGCAGAACATACATACACCTTTGCAGGATGGACACCCGACATCGAAGAAGTGACGGGAGAAGCCACATATACAGCGACATTCGCAGCAAGCCCCATTTCGACCACTAAACATACTATAAGCTTTGATACCAACGGCGGAAATGATATTCAGGACGTGGAGGTTGATGATGGCGGAATCCTTGCAGAGCCGGAGGAACCCACTCGGAGAGGATATTCCTTCAAGGGTTGGTACATTGATGAGGAATTGACCGAGGGATATGACTTCAGCCTTCCTGTTACCCAGGGCTTTACGCTCTACGCAAAATGGCAGAAAAAACAAAGCACCGGTGGGGGCGGCGGCAGAGTTACAAGGTATACCGTGATGTTTGACACAGATGGCGGAAGTGAGATTGAGAATCAGCAGGTTATTAAAAATTCAAAGGTCTTCAAGCCTGCCGATCCCGAAAAAGAGGACTATATCTTTGACGGATGGTATATGGAGAAGGAGCTTGAAAACCTCTATAATTTTGCAAACTCCGTAACGAGCAGCTTTACACTTTATGCCAAGTGGCGAAAAACAGGTGTGTCGGACATTCTCAACACAAGCGAGCATTTTGCATACGTGAAGGGTTATCAGGACAACACGGTGAGACCCGAAAACAATATCACAAGAGCGGAAACCGCCGAGATTTTTTACAGATTGCTTAACGAAAACACAAGAAACAGTAACTTTACAACGGAAAATGCCTTCAGTGATGCAAAGGCTGACAGATGGTACAATGCATCTGTTTCCACACTGGAAAGGATTGGTATTGTAAAGGGTAAAACATTAAAGCTTTTTGCACCTGATGATTTTATTACCCGTGGCGAGTTTGCGGCAATATGTGCAAGGTTTGATGATTCTGACTATGAAATAACAGACAGCTTTACCGACGTCAATGGCCATTGGGCAGAAAAGGAGATTTATGAAGCATCAGCACACGGCTGGATAAAGGGCTATGAAGACCGAGCGTTCCGTCCCGATGAATTCATAACCCGTGCCGAAGCAATCACAATGATTAACAGAATGCTTGACCGCACTCCACAATCTGTTGAGGATTTGCACAGGGATATGAAAAAATGGAGTGACAACAGCGATGAATCTGCATGGTATTACATTGCAATTCAGGAAGCAACAAACGGTCACAGCTACACCAAAAGGGTTGACGGAAAAGAAAAATGGATTGAAGCAAATAATTGATGAAGAACAGAAAGGAAGGCTTTGAAAATGAAAACAAAAAGATTTATCAGCATTTTAATCACAATCACAATGGTTCTTGGTCTGTTTTCGGGAATCACCGTGACGGCAGAGACAACAGAACCCACAAACCATTATGATGCCATGCTTGAAGAAGTTAAGCCTGAAAACAACTATGGGCTGCCCGATGAAATGGACGGCGGAAACGTTCTTGTTGCCTGGAACTGGTCATTTGAAAATATAGAGAACAATCTGGAAAGAATTGCAGAGCAGGGCTTCGGCACAGTTCTTGTTTCGCCTCCAAATGAGATAAAAATGCCCACAAAGGACGTTAAGGTTTTGGAACCCGAAGTTGACGGCATATCACCCAACGGCTGGTGGATGTTTTATGAGCCTGCGGGCTTTCAGATAAATGAATCCGCGGACAATGCCCTTGGCACGAAGGATGACTTTGTGAGTATGTGCGATGCGGCAGCTACCCACGGCATAAAAATCATGGTTGACACGGTTGTTGGATATATGGGATCGGATGATGACCATGTTGGTGCGTATGATAATACTTCAATTGACCCCTTGGATCACGTGAACCCCAGAGCTCAGGAGTTTGAGCCTGAATTGCTGAATCTTGGAGTATTTCATAACCCGTGGCATTTGTTCAGAGGCAAAGAATTATATCAGGATGGTTGGTCTGACTATGACATTGAAGAAGACCTGACACAGCACGCAGTTTCGGGTCGTCCTGACCTTGCAACCGAAACACAGGTTGTTCAGGATGCCATTTATGATTATCTTGTGGAGCTGGTTGAAGCAGGTGCAGACGGTTTTTGGTTTACTGATGCAAAGCATATTGAAACAAAGCACGATGAATACTTTCCTTCGGATTTCTGGGATGACACCATTGGAAAGCTGAGAGAAAATTATCCTGACAAAGAGCTTTATGCGGTGGGTGGAATTTCGGGTTCCGTTGGTGACGGAAGAAACCGTGCAGAATATACAGAGTATATGGATGTGCCCGATACAAATGCATTTTTGAATATCTATCACGCCGTTGACGGTAGTACCGAAAACCCCGTTCCTGTCCTTGGTGACGATGAAATCTATTATCAGGAAAACTTTGTTTTGTTTACCGAAGATGCCGAATATTATAAAAATGCTGCAACTTCGTCCGCTACGGCTGAACAGAGAAACAAAATCTGGGCACTTGTTGCTGCAAGAAAGAATGTCACAGGAACATACTTTGTACGTCCTGATGATACTGCGGCAGAAAACAAAGAAGAGGTTGCTGAACTTTTGGCAGAATATACCCTTGGTGATGCATTTGAGACCACATGGGCATCGGATGAAGTGAGGGCAATCAATCAGTTTGCAAATTATTTTGCTGACGAAGACGAAAACTGCTATGTTCAGTATGATATTGCGGTTATCCAAAGAGGCACACAAGGTGCGGTGCTCACAAACCTTGGCGGAATGGGAGGAGCAATCGGGCTTGATACTCAGGAAATTTCCCTTGATGAGGGAAAATATATTGATGCCATTACCGGAAATGAGTTTACCGTTGAAAACGGAGAGCTTAGCGGAGGAATGGGCGATTCAG
>SVKC01000016.1 GCA_015068655.1 Oscillospiraceae bacterium | reverse complement strand
CGTGCATACCGTCCAAGATTTCGGACAAGTAGTAATTAAGGGCAAATGAATCAGCCTGATTTCAGGTTGAAATCCAACTATTGATATTCATATTTTGCTTGAAAGGAATTTCCATTTACACAAAATTTGCCGAGGTGCCTTCTATTCCTTGCTTAGAATCTATGTCAATAACACTTTCGCCATTTGGAAACCAGGAACTAACTAAAAAAGTAGAAGATCTTTTGATAAAAAACAATTTATATGATAAAATCAAGGTAAATAATAGCGTACTCACAAAAGAAATAAATAAAGATTTGTAGGGTTATCTACGCATGATAATAACAGACTCTACATCAAACCACCCTAAAACATGAATTCCGCTCTAAACTATATATCTTACCCTTCAATTCCTATTTTGTATTCCGGTAAAAATGGCACCTTGACAGGACAAATGAAACATGATATACTAATCGGGCAAGGTTGGTACTATGTCAATAGGCAAACAGCTTTTTAACTAAAAAGGCAAACTAAAATAAAAAATCGACCTTGTAGAATTAATTTTCTACGAGGTCTTTTTTTACGCTATTAACCTTGCAAATGCCGTGATGCAAGCTTTTTTGAAAATAAAAGGGTAATAAAATTTCTATTTTATTCCTATACCAAAATCCAAAATCTCTTTGCCCCTGAAATTCAAAATGGCTTTGCCCCGAAACAAAAACTCAGAAGAGGGCTACAAAAGAGTAGCCCTCTTTTTTTATTTCCGCTTGTGCTTGGTTAAAACACCTATGGTGTTTTTCCCTTATCAGTGAAATGTTCTCACATTTCACAATTCTGCGCTAAAAACGTGCCACCGGCACCTTTTTTACGCTTCGGCAGGTAGCTATCAAAGATATGAAATAATATCATTTTATGATAATTTAAGAGGGTTACCGCTCGGTAGCCCTCTTTTGTTGTGCGTAGGAATCAGCGTCCCCGACAATTGTAGTATTTCCTTTTTTCTGATATGAATTTCCTCTTTACTCATAATTTTCTGCATCATATCCATAGAAAAAAGTTTCCATTTTCTCACTTTTTTCTTTGGTTTTTTGAAATTCATCATCATAATAATAATTGTCGACAGAAATTTTTTTATTTGCAGGTATTAATTCTGTTGTTTTAACCACATAATATTCTGCTATGTAATTATTTTTAATATAATATATTTCCTTTAACCTTACGTCAACATTAATATCATGATTTGTGTTATTTGTGAGAGTGACTTTATCCTCTTCCTTATCTATTCTAACAGTTATATCATTATCTGCAGAAAAACCAACATTGATCATTTTTTGATTAGATTTTTTGCACTTTACCAAAGTATATTCATCTCTTTCGATTTGTCTAGCCCATGATAGACTTGAAAGACTCCACGCAGGATTTATTACGCTTTTTATATTTGGAGCAAGTGTATAACTATAGATTTGCTCTCCTAACCAATTATTATCTTTATCGTAAAAGTCACCTTTTATTTCAACATCCACGGCACAATCGGCTTCATTTTCCACCAAAAAACCGTCACTTACTATTTCATGGTATAATTCAACAACCTTTGTTTTCTTTATTTTTATTTTATCCTTGCTTATATGATTTGAAAAAAATATAGATACACATATAGCAACTATGACGCAGAATAAAACTGATGCTATAATTCTCTTTTTCCTTTTTCTATTTTTAATTACAACTTCTATATGCTCATTTTCCATTTATATTCCCCCCCTCATAGCTTTTCCAATTCTATCTTTAGTTTAGCCTTTAAGGTCTTTGAAATAGGATATTTGCTTATTTTACATAATATTGTGTGTTTTGTTTCCCCTCGTTTGTAAAGTTCTTTTACCACACCTGTAAGTATGGCATCAAAACCATATTCAGTAATTGCGCTGCTCACAACACCAATCACTCCCAATAAAGCAATTCCCCCAATCATGCCCCCCGGACCTAATGCAGCTAAAGCCGTTGTAATTGCCGCTGCTCCAGTATATCCTGTCGCACCTATCGCCACAAGCAAGACTATGCCCGGCACACCTAAGCCTGCTATTTTCGCTATTATTTTTTCCATAATTTTGTTATCCCTCCGTAAAAATTAATCTTCATATAAATCAATATCATCATAGAAGTCATAGTATCTATCTTCCACATCACTAACAGAAGTACTATTTTCATCCGTTAACCCATCCAGCATAACGACTGCCCCAATGGTAGCAACAATAGCCCCTCCTAAGATTTTTAATAAACTTTTCACCTTTACCCCTCCTCTCAAAATACATCATTCGTTGTATTTTTAGTCATATTATACATCATTTGTTGTATTATGTCAATAATAATATTATAGGGGATGTTTATTATGGCATATTATAGAAGACTTAGAGATTTGAGAGAGGATAGCGACCTAACGCAAGACCAACTTGTAAAAATTCTCGGTATGCACAAAACAACATATACAAATTATGAGCAAGGAAAGAGAGAAATACCTTTTTCGCTTGCAATTCAGCTTGCTAAGCTATATAACGTTTCGCTTGATTATATTGCAGAGATTATACCCACGCCAACAAAACTTTTCAAATAATAGCCGTTTTGGGGAGGTCGTTTGGGGACGTACTTTTTTTGGTACTATCTTATTGAGAACTAACTAGAGACATGGTACACTTTGCTAAAGTGATAGTATGAGCAGACTCGCAATAACTATAAGTGAAAGCGGAGTGTATCATATTTTATTCAGAAGAGTTAATAAATAAAATATATTTGAAGAAATTTCTGATTTTGAAAAGTTGAAAGAAACGATTAGTATTGTTAAGCAGAAGATAGGTTTTGAAATATATGGATATTATTTTATGAGTAATCATGTACATATAGTCTTGAAAGAAAAAAATGCAAAAAATTCAAACAAAGTATTGACAAACAGTAAATTATATGATAAAATATTTCTTGCAGTTGAGAAAACTGAATATGCGGGAGTGGCTCAGTGGTAGAGCGTCACCTTGCCAAGGTGAACGTCGCGAGTTCGAATCTCGTCTTCCGCTCCAAAAAGAAATAAGCTTGGCTTGTTTCTTTTTTTTGTGTAAAAAATATCCCCACAGCCAAAGCTGTGGGGATTGATTGCTTTTTCTTCTGTTACTGGAGAACTATTACTGATGCTTCAAATACACCTGATGCATTTGAACCTGTAACATTGGCTGTTCTGCCTTTTTCAATTGTCTTGAACGCAGGAAGCTTTCCTGTAAGGCTGTCAACAATCTTCGTGTTTGAATTTACATAAACACTGTATTCCTTGCCTTCATCTTCAACTACCATAAGCGAATATTCAGGGTTGATTGACTTCACAATACCATTGAGCTGCGATTTCACAACCTTGCTTGCCGCTTCAATAGAAATAATTTCACTGCTTTCAATTTTAACATTAACATCAGTTCCGGGACGAAGGTCATAAACTGTTCCTTCCTCAGTAGAATTGATTATTACATCGGCTGACTTGTTCACCTTGAAATCATAAGTCTTGCTACTGCTCTTTATCGTCATAGAAGTGCCGCTTGTTGTATGTGTAATAGCTTCAATGCTACCGCTGATTTCCTGTTTCTTGCTGCTTGCAGAGATTTTTGTAACTTTGCCGTAAGTAAGCTTGAGAGCCAGTGTGTCACCTTCCATAAGCTGTCCAAGAGAGCTATCAAGGCTGTTTCTTGAAACCTGAACACCGTCTTTTGAAATTTCGTATTCTTCAACATCTCCCGACTTGTTTTCCAGCAAAAGAACTGTATACTCGCCATCTGCCTCAACAGAAATCAAAGTACCGCCGGCTGTGGTGTTCTTGTCAATAACCTCAACCAATGTAACCTCGCCGTCTTCCAGGGTAAGTGCAACATAATTGTTGTTTTTCACCTTGCTGAAGTTGTCGATTGCGCCGTTTACTCTTACCTTTGCTCCGTCTGCAAGAACGTATGTCTCAATTTTTGATTTGTCATTTGCATCAGCAATTGTTATAGATTTGCTGTCTCCCGAGTTTTTCGTACCCGAAACCAAACCATAAATAACTGCATCGTCAACAACAACATTGTTTTCAATCAAAGAAAGCTTTCCTGCGACATGAGTAACCTTCACGTGCATACCGCGTGTCAGGTCTTCTGCCGCAACCTCCTGACCATTGATTTTCACTCTTGTGGAAGGCTCGAAGTTATACACAATGTCACTTCCGTCTATAGTAACAGTAACAGTCTCTTCGAAAGTATCTATTGCCGCAATAACGCCCGTCTGAACCGAAAGGTCAAGAACATCAATAAGGCTGTAAAGCATCTTTGCCATCTGTGCACGTGTAACAGGAGTATTGGGCCAGAATTCAGGCTGACCGTTTGCATTGTTGCCCATTCCTTGCATAATTCCTTCTTCTCTCACATACTCAACATAAGCCCTTGCTGAATCCGGAATTTCTGTTGCATCCGCATAAGTGGAAGAAACAAAAGCATTGCCTTGAACCTCTTCCTCTGCGCCGAGAAGCTTTGTGAGAAGAATAGCCGCCTCATATCTCTTGAGAGGTTCGTTTTTATTTGCATTTGAAAGATAAGTACCAAGTTCATCTTCATCCAGAACACCTGTATAAAGAAGGAAAGAAACTTCCTCAGAGAACTTTGTAGAATATTTGCTCAAAGCATCTTCGAATTCTTCAACAGCATACTCAGCAGAATCCGCAAAGCTGTCGTCATTCACGCCAATCATTCTGGCAAGAAGAATAAGGGCTTCTGTCTTTGAAATAGAACTCTGCGGTTTAAAGGTTCCATCCTCATACCCCTTCAGATAGCCTTCCTCTGCCATGGCATTGATATAAGGCTTCGCCCATCCAACACCGGGGTCATTTTCCACATCCGAAAAAGATTTTGCAAATACCGATGCAGAAGAGAGCAACATAAATCCACAAAGGACACCGCTCATAATTTTTTTGTTAAACATTGTTTTTCCCCCTTTTGTATATTTTATGAAAATTAAAAAAGTCAAAAGATATTTTACATCAATCATATTCTATCATACATTTTTATATATTTCAACTATATTTAAACAAAAAATTCTTACATATTTGTTACAAAAGCATTAATTTTGTGTAGCCCCGTAATTATTTGCTAATTGAACCAAAAACTTTGTGTTGTAAAAACTTTTCTCCGACACACAATAATCACGAAACATTTTCAAATTTATAGAGGAGGAATAAAAATGTCAAAAAAGCTTATTGCCCTTTGCTTAGCATTTTCAATGCTTTTCGCACTCGGCATAAATGTTTTTGCATATGAAGCAGGCGCTCAGCTCGCTTCAGGTGAGACACCTGAAATGCTCGACAATGCGGGAAACACTTCCCAAAATAATGCGCCCGATATGCAAGGACAAAGCACAGATCAAACCAACACAAACACGGCAACGCCGCGCAGAACAGAAACCGCAGACAACAGTGAAGCAATAGTAGAACAGAACCAGACAAAAAACAATGCAATGATGAATGATGCACTCTATGAAGGCTACGCTCTTTCCAGATACAGCAGCCAGAGAGTTGTTCTTTCCCCCGATATTCAGGGTACAAAATATGAAGAAGCTGCAGAAGTTCTCGGTGCTCTCGGTATTATGGTTGGTGACGCAGAAGACGGAGCATTCCGTCCCGATGACAACATTCTCAGGAGCGAAATGGCAAAGGTTGCTGTTTATGCAGTAGGTCTTGAGGATATTGCAAATGGTTCAAACGTCCCCACAAGATTCCCCGATGTACCTCAGGACCACTGGGCGAACGGTGCAATCAACGTTGCCGAACAACAGAATATGGTTATCGGCGATGACGTTGGAACTTTCCGTCCTGACGACCCCGTGCTTCTTCAGGAAGCAGTTACAATTATTGTAAGAGCTCTCGGTTACGAGCCTGTTGCAAATGACAGAGGTGGATATCCTGCCGGATATATGGCAGTTGCCTCCGAAAACCAACTTCTCAAAGGCATTTCGGCCGCAGGTGCAGCTCCCGCAAAAAGAGGAGACATAGCACAGTTGACCTTCAACGCTCTTACTGTAAATCTTATGGAACAGACAGGCTTTGGAAGTAACATCACTTATGAGGTTGTGGACAAGACTCTTCTTTTTGACAGATTAAACGTAGAAAAAGCTTACGGTCAGGTTACAGGGACAAGCGAAACAACACTCACAGGTGGCAGCACAACAGCCGAAGACCGTATAACAATCAATACAAGCACTTTTGCAGAAGGCGATACTATGGCAAGAAATTATCTTGGCTATAACGTAGTATATTATGCCCGCATTGATGCCAACACAGACGAAAAAACTCTCATTTTGGTGAGACCCCAGGCAAACAAGAACAAGGACATCACCATAAATGCAAAAGACCTTGTTTCCGTAACAGGTGACGAGGGTGCCAACAAAACCGTAACTTACTGGAGAGCAAACACAAACGACACTTCCGCAAGAACAGCTACAATTGTTGCAAAACCCGTATATATTTACAACGGAAAGTTTGCGGAAACACTCACAAACGAACAACTCATCCCCGAAACGGGTAATATGATTCTTCTGGACACCGACACAAACAATGTATATGACATTGTTTTCGTAAATCATTTCACAAATCTTGTTGTTGAAACAGTTTCATCAGCAACAGGCAGAATTACGGACAAATACAACAACAGTTCTCTTCTTCTCGACCCCGAAAACACAGAAATAATGTTTACGCTCATAAGAGACGGCGAAGAAATTCTCCCCACCGACCTTGAAGAGTGGAACGTAATTTCTTATACCGTAAGTACAGACAAGCAGCTCATAAAGGCTTATGTAACAACAGAAAGTATTCTCGGACGTGTTACTCAGGTAACAAGCGAGGGCTTCAGAATAAACAATTCCGAAACAACTTACAAAAAAGCAGCAAATTACCCCAACGAAATCAAACTGAGAGATGAAGGACGTTTTTATCTTGACGCAGAGGGCAATATTGCCGCTGTGGACACAACACAAAACGCCGGCGGTGTTGCAATCCGCGGAGCATACGGCTATCTCACAAATGCCGCAATCACAGGAACAATTGATGAAACACTGCAGTTCAAGATATTCACAGCAGAAGGTGAAACTGAGGTGCTGAACGGTGCAACAAAAATCCGTGTGAACGACACCTACGGTCTTACCGCAGAAGAGGTTCTTTCACGTTTTGGCAAGGATGGTACAGTTTCGCCCCAGCTCATAACCTACGAAACAAATGCTCAGGGCATTTTGACAGGTCTTGACATTGCCGTAGATAACACAGGCACAGGTGCCGTAAACAAGGGAGTGTTCACCAAGAACCTTACAGCAGCAGAACAGGTTTACAAGAGTGCATCAAGAATGCTTGGAAATATCAGGGTGACAGAGGACACAATTGTATTTGATATTCCTGCCGATGCCGGAACAGACGATACACGTTATGCCGTAAGAGATTACAGAATGTTCACAAACAACACACCCTATGACATCATTGTTTATGACCTTCAGGAAGACTTTTCAGCAAACGCACTTATCGTAACAAGCTCAACCGGCGTTGCAGAAGCAGGCTCACCCATAGTTCTTGTTGATGAAATTGCATCTGCACAGAACGAAGACTATGACGAAATTGATATAGTTTATGGTCTTGAAAACGGAAAAGAAACCGAGCTTCAGTCTGCTGACAAGAACGTATTTATCAAGGGTGATTCTGTTCTTGAACAGGGAGACATCTTCCAGTACAGCACAAACGCAAAGGGAGAAGTCGACAAGATAACACTCCTCTTTGACCGTGATGCCAAGGACACAGAATTCACAAAAGCTATCGGAACTGACCTCACAACAGTTTACGGTCGGGTAACAAAGAAATTTGCGGACTCCGTGAACGTAAGTGTGAACGGCACAGTACAGAACTATTCAACCGAAGACGCAACAGTTTATGAATATAACTCACAGAGAAAGACAGGAAATGTATCTGTTGTTACAGCGGGTGACATCGAAGTCTTTGAGGAAGGCAACGAGGTAAGAGTATTCATAAAAATCTATGAGGATGCCGTCTCTGAAATTGTTATCGTGAGATAACACACTGAACCGTACTGCATTATGCAGACGGTTCTACATATTTTCGATTGACTTTTTTGTCATATTTTGCTAGAATAAAGTATCACACAAAAAAGGAGCGAAAATAATGAAAGTATTGAAAATTTTGTCACTTCTGCTTTGCCTTGCTTTGTGCACCGCAAGTTTTTCGGGCTGCTGCGGCATAGGCGGAAAGCTGTTGAGCAAGCCCTTGAGCATTATTGAGGACTGGATTTCACAAGAAGACGCCGAGGAACCCGAAGAGGAGCCTGAAATTATTGAAGCTGAAGGCGAAGACGAGACCGCATCGCAATCACCTGAAGCTACAGAAATTCCCAAAGCAGTTCCTTCACAGACAAGCAGTATTGCAGAACAAAAACGCAACGAATACAACGCAAGAGCCGAAGAAATTCAACGTTTTGAGGATGATGATTCAATAACATCTGCTGATCAGGCTACACTGAACCGTCATTCTTATGAAGTGTTCCAAAAATGGGATGTTCTTTTGAACGATATATACCGTTACCTGAAATCAACTATGTCAGCAAGCGAATTCAAAGCACTTGAGGCAGACGAAATCAGGTGGATAAACGAAAAAGAAACAGCAGTCAAGGCAGCAGGTGCGGAGTTTGAAGGCGGATCTATGCGACCCCTTGTTGAAAACACCACAGCGACCTCATACACAAAGGAACGTTGTTACTACCTTATCTCGCTGATAGATTGAGTCAAGACTTGGGGCTGTATCAAAATGAAATTTTCGGGACGGGATAGAACCCGTCCCCTACATATATTGTGCACTCGTTTTTTTGTAACACAATTTGTAGGGTTCGGTTTCCACGCCGAACCGCTTTTTTTATTTTGCAACAGCCCCATTTTGTTTGAATAAAAATTTCCATTATGTAAATACTCTTCATATACTGAATAGGAACAAACGGAGGTATTTTCATGATAGACAGAAAATCACGACGGGTAGTTATCATAAACAACATTCAATCCGATTCAATAGACCAGGCAATTTTTATACTTAAAGACGTAAAAAAACATACCAAAAGAAAATTCAATGAAGACGCTGTTGCCGAAGAAGCACAAAAAATCATCAATGACTATATCAGGCAGGTAAACCGATTGAAAGATTCCCAAAAGCTTATGCACAAAAAAAGGAACGAAGGAAAGCTTCTTCCGTTCCTGATAACCGTAGGAATAACCGCCGCATTTATGTGTGCAGTTTTTTTCACTGTTGTTTACAACTTCTGAGCAAGGTTGACAACCCTTTTTCCCTTTTCGGTTGCATAATTCACCGTATGCTGTGTTCCGCCGCCATGACTTAGAAAAGCAACGCAGAAGTCGCACCGGTCAACCATATATTTGTTCCGAAGCTGCATACAGCCTGTCACGTAGCTCTCGCACAAATACACTATCTCATCCGCCTGCTCCAGAATTCTTTCATACCTTGTTTTTTGAAAAGCACTCCATTTTTCGTGCTGATTGCGGCATGGGAGAGCCATAACAAGTCTGATTTTGGGATAAGCCTTCTTTTTCTTCAGGACAGCCTCTGCCGCAAGTAAGTCAAATCCCAATGCTCCGCCTGAAACAAACTCTTCACAGCCCTCTTCTGCCAGCTTGTCTATACAAGCTTCAAGCATACCGCATATATATCCGAGCTTTGCTTCCGGCAACTCACGATGTCCGGAAAAACAACAGCTTGAAATGACTTCGCTCATTTTCGTCTCTCCTTTTTGCCTTATTCTTCAAAATATTTTACCTCACATCAAAAAACTTTGTCAATATTACAAATTTACAAAAAGAAGTGCCGATGATATAATAGGTAAAAAAAGCTGATATTTTCCAAGGAGGTTTTACTGTGAAATTATTTCGGCAGATCATCCGTGTTTTTTTCATTTGCTGTATAGGCGACCTTGTATCTATGGTTCTTCCATTTCCCTTCCCGGGAAGCGTCCTTGCACTGATTTTACTTTTTCTTTGCTTTGTGACCAAAATCATCAAGCCCGAACAGGTAAGCATCATCTGCAATTTTTTACTGAAAAATATGACATTTGTTTTTCTCCCGTCTACTGTTTCTATTATATCATATGTTGATGTGCTGACTCCCGTAATATGGAAATTCTTATTTATTTGTATAATAACAACCGTAATAACCTTTTTCTGTACAGCTTATTCTGTAAAGCTGACAATATTTCTTATGAACAAGTTTAGGGGAGGAAACGTCAATGCTGAATGAATTTACCGCACGTCCGATTTTCGGGTTTACCCTTTGCGTTCTCGCATATTACATCGGCGTAAAAACAAAAAAGAGATTCGATTATCCGATTGTCACACCCATTGTTATAGCGACACTTATTTGTCTTGCCGTTATTGTTGTGTTTGATATTCCCCTCAGCAACTTTCAAAACGGCGCAAGTATGATTACAATGTTCCTTGCTCCTGCTACGGCAGCACTGGCACTTTCCATTTACCACCAACTTAGTATAATCAAGAAAAATCTTATACCTATTCTTGTAGGCTGCATAGTCGGTGCTGCAACCGCAGTTGGCAGCATCCTTGTACTTTGCAAGGTTATGGGACTTCCCGAGGATATTACTGCTAGTTTGGTTCCGAAATCAATTACAACTGCAATAGCAACCGAGCTTTCGGAAAAGCTCGGCGGAATCGTCCCCGTTACGGTTGCTGCGGTAACGGTTACTGGAATATTCGGTACAATTGTTTCACCCTATCTCCTGAAATGGACAAGGCTTGACAACCCCATCGCTGCAGGGCTTGCCATAGGAGCCTCCTGTCACGCTCTCGGTACTGCAAAAGCAATTGAAATCGGTGAAACCGAAGGCTCACTCAGCGGTATTGCTGTGGGAATATGCGGTCTGGCTACCGTTTTCCTCACCTTGTTCATTTGAGCCTTTTTTGAAAAGATTAGAAATTTATCACCTTGCTTCGGTACTTCACATTCAGCACCATCCCTATTGCAATCATATTGGTGAGAAGTGATGAACCGCCATAACTGAAAAAGGGCAACGGAATACCCGTAACAGGCATAATACCGATACACATTCCCACATTCTCAACCACGTGGAAGGTAAACATAGCTGCAACTCCGAGACAAATATACATACCAAGATTGTTTCTTGCATTGATACCGATAATAATACATCTGACAATAATTGCAACAAGGAGAGCAACAACAAGAACTGCACCCACAAAACCAAGCTCTTCGCAAACCACCGAGAAGATGAAGTCGGTATGACGTTCAGGAAGGAAATTATTGTGCTGACTTCCGCCCTGATAGAGTCCGCTTCCGAAAATTTTTCCCGAGCCTATTGCCATTTTGGACTGAGCAACCTGATACCCCGTACCGGAGGGGTCGTTTTCTGGATTGAAAAGATTGATAATTCTCTCCTTCTGATAATCCTTCAAAACAAAGAACCAGGCAAGAGGAACCACCGCCGCCACAGCGCCAATACCACAACCTATATATTTCCAGCTTATTTTCGCTGTAAAAAGCATTGTTATCATAATACAACCAAAAACAACAGCGGTACCAAAGTCAGGCTGAAGCAAAATCAACCCTATAAGAATTCCTGCATGAATAAGCAAAAAAACAACATTTCTCGGGCGATTTATGAGGTCATCAACAACCGAAAGATGCTTGGCAAATGTAATAATAAAAGCAAGCTTCACAAGCTCCGCAGGCTGAACACCAACAAGAGAGCCGAATCTGAACCAGCTTCTTGCGCCGTTGTCATAAGTTCCGATACCCGGAATAAGAACCAAAATCAAAAGTATAACCGAAACAATATACAAATAACCTGAAATGCTTGCCAGATATTCATAATCCACAACAATCAAAAACGCAACAGCCCCAAGTCCCATAAAAAGAGCCGCCGTCTGAACCAGTACATACCTTCCGGCAGACGGTGCCGCACTTGAAATCATCACAATTCCGAAAACAGCTGCTGCAAGGGTCAAAAAAAACAGCAGGAAATCAAAGTTCTTTTTGAAATCCTTGTGTTTGCTGAGATTATCATTTTGCAGAATCATCTGTTTTCATCTCCTTAAAGCTAATCGCCACACCATCACCTATAGGCAGCAGTGCCGTACTGTAATTCTTGTTTTCCTTCAACATCTCAAGATACTTTCTGAGCCGTCTCACAATTGTTATTTTCCGTCTCACCACAAGCTCATCCGTCGCAGTCATTCCCTTGTAAAGAACATTGTCCGACACAAGAATACCGCCTTTTTTCAGCAATCTGTCGCAATGCTCAAAAAACTCCATATACTGACCCTTTGCCGCATCAACAAAGATAACATCAAAGGCTTCTTTTTCCTGAAACTGTGCAACAACCTGACGGGCATCACCTCGAATCAGGGTAACTTTTTCGGTTACTCCTGCACGCTCAAAGTTTTTTTCCGCCTCATCCGCCATTTCCTCGGACAGTTCAACGGTAACAATCTCCGCTCCGCAAGCGTTGGTCATTCTTATTGCTGAATAACCAATTGCCGTTCCCAACTCGAGGACTCTTTTGGCTCCTGCAATTTTGAGAAGAACTTCCATAAGTCTTATGCTCTCAGGCTGGGAAATTGGGACATCATTCTCTTTTGCAAATCTTTCCATTTCAGCGATATGCCCCTCGCTTTGAGGAATAGTATCCCTGAGATAACGGATTATATATTCATAATTTATATTATCTTCTTCAATCCACGCTTTCATAACAAAAAACCTCTAAAAAATTACTTTCCCTGAAGAATATTCACGTTTCGAAGATGTTCTTCTCCCGTCCGTGCAAAAACATTCTCACTTCCGTCGGCTCTCGCTGCAAAATAAAGATAATCCGTATTCGCAGGCGACAGCACTGCTTTCACCGAATTAACCCCCGGTGAAGCAACAGGTCCCACAGGAAGCCCTTTGTTTATATAAGTGTTGTAAGGTGATTTTATCTTTATATCCGAATTGCTGAGAACCGGTTTTCTTTCCTTTATGATATACTGAACAGTCGCACAGGAGCTGAGTGTCATATCCGCATTCATCCTGTTGTAAAAAACCGATGCAACAATTGGTCGTTCTGAATCATTTGCCGCCTCACGCTCAACAACCGATGCAAAGGTTACAACCTCATCCAAAGACAGCTCCGTCTGAGCTTGATTATAGAGCGGCAGAATATATACTTCAAAAGCATCAAGCATTTTGGTTATAATATCCCGTTCGCTTTCGTAGATGGAAAATTCATAAGTTGCCGGAAACAAATAACCTTCAAGTCGATTTTCCTTTCGCTCAATATTATCCAGAAAGGGAAAATCGAAATCCCCTTCTTCCAGCTCCTTCAAAAAACTTTCTTTGTCAGCAAGTCCCTTTTCTTCAAGAGCTTCAGCAATCTGCCGTGCCTCATATCCTTCAGGAATAAGAACCTTCACTGTTTCATCATATCTAACATCAGGAGCTTCGGTCAATTGTCTCGCTATTTTCCCGTAACTTATACTCTTTCCAACCTTGTGTCCTCCACGCTGAAACAAATAGTCCCCGCCTGTGATTCTCACATAAAGCCTGAACAAAAGAGGGTGATGGATTACACCGTCTTCTTTCAGTGTTTTTGCAATTTCGCTCACCGTATCTCCGTGCTGAACAGCAACAAGAACCTCTTTCCCCTGTCCCGGCACAAGTCCGAACATATCAACAACCACCGAAAAAAACAAAGTAATAACCACAATAGCCGCAAGTATCCACGGCACAGTTTTTTTCAGTTTTTTCCACAAGTGTTTCATAACAGTCAACCTAACTTACATTTTTATCAAAAGATATTTCGCAACAGCAACAGCAATGCTGAAAATTACAGGCATACTGAAAATACTTGTCAGTACAAGTCTGTTGCCCTTGAAATGTCTGTTTACCGAAACTCTGTTCTTCTGCATAAGCATAAGAACAAAAAGTCCTGCAAAAATAATCACCGCAACGACAAAAACAATCCATATATAATCAATAAACAACGGAAGCACAAACCCCAGTAGCAGTGCCGTAAAATTACTGAATGCGTGATACACCATAGATGCATAAAGGGAATTGCACTTTATAAGCACTACCGACGCAACAATTCCCATAAGAAGAAAGCCTGCCATCTCGTTGAGCCGCATATGAAGAAGGGCAAAAATCAGACTGGTAAAGAAAATTGCAGCATAGGTATTGCTCTTGTTGTAGGCGCAGAAAATAATACCGCGCATCCAGAATTCCTCCAACGCGGCAGGAATAACAACCACAGCAAATATTCCCAAAATCACCTCTGTGACATTGAAAGCCATAGGAATAGCATCCTCCTGCGTCTGTCCGAGAATTTCCTGAACATAATAATTCGCAGGCATATTCAAAAGAATCATCACAAACTGTCCTGTAATACCAAGAAGTGCCGCAATCACAAGCACAGAAGGCTTGCAAGGATTCAGCCAGAACTCTTTTTTCGCATGCTGAACACCGCCGTTCCAGACCGACCTTGCATAAACCATAATGGGTACACCTATAGCAAGTACCTCTACAATGGCAATAAGGATATACTCATGGGGTGGCTTTTCCATAAAGCTTGCAACAGCCTCAACAGCCAGTTCTGCCGCAAACTGCGCCAAAACGACCCAAAAAATCATCCAACGGACACTCTTTATTTGTTTTCGCAGTTCATATTTTTTCTCATTCATCAATCAACAATCCCAAAATTTTAAATAACCAAAATCAAAGACTTGAAATGTGCGGATGCTGCATCATATAAAGAACCTCCTGACCGGCTCCTGCCTTGAACCAATCAGCAATTCTAGCACCAAAAAGCATTGATGCACCTGCACCCTTTCCTGTCACAATGTTGCCATCAATGGAAACCAGAGAATCATCAAGCTCCGCACCTTCAAGGAATTCCTCAAAGCCCGGATAACAGGTTGCTCGTTTTCCATTCAAAAGTCCAAGCTTTCCAAGAATCATAGGTGCCGCACAGATTGCCGCAACAAGCTTTCCGTTTTCAGCACAGTGCTTCACTGCTTCAATAACCTTTTCCTCTGCCTGAAGATTCATTGTTCCGGGCATACCGCCGGGAAGAATTACACCATCTAGCGAATCAAAATCAATTTTTTCAAGTTCAATATCAGCCACAACCGAAATACCGTGACTTCCCTTTATCTCCTTGCCGCCAACACCAACAGTGAGAGCTTCAATTTCTGCTCTGCGCAGAACATCCAGACATCCTATTGCTTCGGTTTCCTCAAAACCTTCCGCAAGAAACATATATACCAACATATCCATTAATAACCTTTCCGTCCACTGGACAAAATATTCAAACAAAAATCATTTGTCAGACTTTGCTTTTTTCTTTCTGAATTTCACAACCTCAATTACAAATTTCGGAAGTGCTGCAAAACGACCTATTCTTGAAGGATTTTTCAGGAATCTGTACGCCCACTCAAGATTGAGCTTTATGAAAATCTTTGGTGCACGCTTTGCTGTGCCCGCAAAAACATCCAGCGTTCCGCCGACACCCATACAGAGATTTACATTCAGTTTCTCCCTGTATTTTGCAATCCATTTTTCCTGCTTTGGTGCACCGAGACATACCAAAAGCAGCTTTGCTCCTGAACTGTTTATTTTTTCAACAATCTGCGGCTCGTCCTCCGGCTTAAAATATCCGTCATTACAGCCTGCAATGTTTATACCCGGATACTTTTCCTCCATTTTCGCCTTTGCCGCTTCTGCAACTCCCGGCTTTGCACCAAAAAGAAAAACTCCGTCCCCTGATTTCGCCATTCTTTCAAGAAGAGCACAGACAAGATCAAAGCCTGCAACCCTTTCAGGCACGGGCTTTTTCAGGATTTTCGAGGCATAAACAACACCTATGCCGTCAGCGGTACAGAGGTCTGCTGAATTGAGTATGTTGCGCATTTCAGCATCATCCTTTGCACACATAATTATTTCGGGATTGGGTGTAAAAATCATTGATGTCCCCTGACTTTTCACAAGCTGTTCAGCTTTGTCAAGTGCATCTCGAAATGTAATGCTATCCACCTCAACACCAAGAATATTTATTGTATTTTTTGACATTTTGTACCTCCTGTTACAGCTTAATCAAGGGACCAGTCAATCTCTCTCTGCCCCGTAGCTGCAAGAAATTCATTGGCTTTCGAAAAATGTCTGCATCCGAAAAAACCATTGTACGCCGAAAGCGGGCTCGGATGAACTGTTTCAAGAATCTTGTGCCGTGAATTTGTTATAAGCCGTTTTTTCTGTCGGGCATTACCGCCCCAAAGCAAAAACACCATAGGCTCTTCTCTTTCGTTCAACAGCTCAATTACCCTATCCGTAAACTTCTCCCAGCCCATATTTTTGTGGCTGTTCGCTTCTCCTGCACGCACAGTGAGAACAGCATTGAGGAGCATAACTCCTTGCCTTGCCCACTTGACAAGCTCACCGTGAGCAGGTGGCGGACAACCTATATCATCACATATTTCCTTGAAGATGTTTTTCAAAGAAGGCGGCGGTTCAACACCTTTCTTTACCGAAAAGCTGAGGCCATGAGCCTGCCCCGGACCGTGATACGGGTCCTGTCCGATGATTACAACCTTCACATCGCTGTAAGACGTATATTTCAAAGCATTGAAAATATCATACATATCAGGATAAACCGTACCGTTTCTGTATTCCTTTGCAAGAAAGGTACGGAGCCTGAGATAATACTCCTTGTCAAACTCTCCGTCAAGTAGCTTGTCCCATTCGTTTCCTATGTTAACCATATCCGCTCCGCCACCTTTTTTTATTCTTATTTCAGCAAAATTCCTCATCCCGCAACAGCACATTCTTTTCATCAGTGTGTCTACTTAAACTTGCGAGCACACAAAATTTGTGCCAAATGAGTGATGAATTTGTTATCTTGTGTATCTCTTGATTTTCTTTGTTGTAGTCTTTTCAAATTCAGTATCACGAAAAGAAATTCTCTTTATCTGCTTCATAGGCGGTAGAGTTGCATTCAGTTCCTGAACATCCTTTTTGATTCTGTCTTTTTCATCAGGAGTTTCGGTGTATATTTCAGCACAGATTACATCATCTTCACCATATACTACGATTTCATTTACCCCTTCAACCCTTTGAAGAACTACCGTTTCAATTTCCTCAGGATATACGTTCTTGCCGTTGCTGAGGATGATTATATTCTTTATTCTTCCCGTTATATGAACAAAGCCGTCACTGTCCATTGTACCAATATCTCCCGTACGGAACCAACCATCAACAAAGGCCGCTTCTGTCGCTTCGGGATTGTTGTAATAACCCATCATTACGTGGTCACCCTTGACAATAATTTCACCTTCACCGTCTTCATTAGGGTTGTAAATCTGAACCTGTGTGCCCGGAACAGGAATACCGGCTGCACCAAACTTATACTTTTTGTTTCTGTCAAGAGAAACAATAGGTGAACATTCTGTTATTCCGTATCCGTTGATTACGGCAATTCCCAAATCCTCAAAGCCCTTTGCGTACTTGAGGTCGAGGGGTGCGCCTCCGGCAATAATCATTTCAAGATTTCCGCCAAAGCCATTCTTTACTGACTGGAACAACTGTTTTCTCAGGTCAATTCCCACTTTGCGGAGAACATTGCTGATTTTGATAAGTGCCTTGAGCATCTTATCCTTTTTCTGCTTTTTGACAGTTTTCCATAGACTCTTATAGAAAGTCTCAACAAAGAGCGGAACAACACAAATATGAGCAGGCTTCGCTTTTTTAATGTCGCTGAGAACATTTCTCAGGTTGTTGTTGATATAAACAGGAAAACCTCTGTGAATCTGGCAAAGAATACCTGCCATAAAACCAAATGTATGATGAAGCGGAAGAACAACAACAGTTCCCGGCGGTTCCAAAAACGTACGGCAGCTGTGAACCATATCATAAGTCAGATTTCTCTGACAAAGCATTACACCCTTTGGAGTTCCGGTTGTGCCTGATGTGTAAATAAGCGTACAAAGTGCATTTTCATCAATCACATTCTTCTCAAACGCATCATTTCCGCTGTCAATCATTTCATTACCCTTTGAAATTATGTCGCCAAAATCAGCCATAGGAACATAATATTCAACAGAAGGCATCATAGCCTTTGCTTCTTCAATAAGCTTCGCTTTTGACTCGGCATAAACAAAAGCCTTTGCCTCACAGCTCTTTATGAGATTTGCAACCTCTGTTGCACCAAGCTCCTTGTCAATAGGCACAATAACATTTGAGCCGTCAACTGCCGCAAAATATGTTACTATCCATTCGTAGCTGTTTTCGCCGATAACCGCTATCTTGTCACCATTTTTCAAACCGAGGCTGTAAAAATATGTGCCCAGTGCATAAATATCATTTTTGAGCTGAATAAAATCAACAGTAATATCCTCGCCTTTTCTCTCAAAGGTGAACGCAGGTGAATTACCATAATTTTCAGCCGCATACTCAATCAGATGCTTGAGATTTTCAATCATCGGAGCATCATACCAGGGATATTCTTTAATCATAACAAACACAACCTTTCAAACTATTCATAATAAATCCGTTTTGACGGATAATTTTTTTAATTTTATTTTGGCTCAACAAAAACTCTGCTGCGTATTTCATAAAGAATTTTTTCACCAATACCTTCCACATTCAAAATATCCTCCACAGAGAAAAAACCGCCCATTTCATCACGAAGCTTCACAATCGCAGCAGCCTTCTTTTCACCTATTCCGGGAAGTGCATCAAGCTGCTGTACTGTTGCAGTATTGAGGTTCAACAGTTCACTCTCAACAGTTTTCACAGGCTCGTTCTCCTGTACCGCCTCTTTTTCATAGTTCGCAACAATACCATATTCGGACGGCACTTTCCCCACAGTAAAATTGTATGCAATTATCGAAAGAGAAACCACTATAACCGTTATCGGCAAAAACAGAAGTCTCGAATATATCTCATTTTCACGAAATAGTTTTTCCTGTTTTCTCAAAAGTCTTTCAATATTTATCTCAGAACCGAAAGACTCTTCTTTTTTCACTACCTATCCGTCCCTTCGCATTTATGCACACAATTATCCTATTATAATTATATCAATTATACCACAAAATTTTTTCAATTACAACCTTTTTCACAAAAACTTCATATTTTTCGCGTATTACGAAAAAACAGAAGCCAACATTTTTGTCAGCTTCTGCATTTTTATATCAATATCAGAACAAGCCGCTGATTACGCCATTTTCATCAACGTCGATTTTTTCTGCTGCTGGAACTTTGGGGAGTCCCGGCATTGTCATAATATCACCCGTCAGTGCCACAATAAAGCCTGCACCGGCCGAAACCTTCACATTACGGACTGTAACTACAAAATCTTCGGGAGCACCGATTTTTGTCATATCGTCCGAAAAGCTGTACTGGGTTTTTGCCATACAGATAGGAAACTTGTCATATCCAAGCTCATTGAGCTTTGCAATTTCCTTCTTTGCCGCAGGAGTGAATGCCGCACCCTTGCCTCTGTATACACGTCTTACGATTGTGTCAATCTTGTTTTCGATTGTATCATCAAGGTCATAGCTAAATGAAAAGTCATTGGGCTGTTCACAAAGACGAACAACTTCCTCTGCCATTTCAATGCCGCCATTGCCGCCTTCTGCCCACACATTGGACAGAGCAACGTTAACACCCAGAGCCTTGCACTCATCAATAACAAGCTGAACCTCCGCATCTGTATCGGTTGGGAAACGGTTAACCGCAACAACCGATGGAAGCTTGTATACTTCCTTGATGTTTGCGATATGACGGAGAAGATTTGGAATACCCTTCTTGAGAGCATCAAGATTTTCAGCACCAAGCTCTGTCTTTGGAACACCACCATGCATTTTGAGGGCACGAATTGTCGCAACCATAACAACTGCATCAGGTTTCAATCCTGCATAACGGCACTTGATATCAAGGAACTTTTGTGCACCAAGGTCAGCACCAAAACCAGCCTCAGTGATTACATAGTCCCCGAATCTCATTGCCATTTCTGTTGCAATAACCGAGTTACAGCCATGAGCGATATTTGCAAAGGGTCCACCATGAACAAATGCAGGGGTACCCTCCAAGGTCTGCACAAGGTTGGGCTTGAGAGCATCCTTGAGGAGCGCTGTCATAGCCCCCGCCGCACCGATTTCACCTGCGGTCACAGGCTTCTCGTCATAGGTATAACCAACCACAATTCTCGAAAGTCTTTCCTTCAAGTCTGTGATTGAGGATGCAAGACAAAGTACCGCCATAACCTCTGATGCAACAGTAATATCATAGCCATCCTCACGGGGAACACCGTTCACCCTGCCGCCCAGACCATCTGTAACAAATCTAAGCTGACGGTCGTTCATATCAACACATCTTTTCCAGGTTATGCGTCTGGGGTCAATATTGAGCTTGTTGCCCTGATAAATATGGTTATCAAGCATTGCCGCAAGAAGGTTGTTTGCGGCACCGATTGCGTGGAAGTCCCCTGTAAAATGAAGGTTGATGTCCTCCATAGGAACAACCTGTGCATAACCTCCGCCTGCCGCACCGCCTTTGACACCGAATACGGGTCCAAGTGAGGGTTCGCGGAGCGCAACCATAACATTCTTTCCAATTTTCTTCATACCGTCAGCAAGACCGATTGTTGTTGTTGTCTTGCCTTCACCTGCCGGAGTAGGTGTTATTGCGGTAACAAGAACAAGCTTCGCCTTGCGTTCCTTTTCCTTCAGGGGTGCAAGGTCAATTTTTGCTTTATAATTGCCGTAAAGCTCAAGATATTTTTCGTCAACACCTACAGTTTTTGCAATTTCGGTGATGTTCTGCATCTTGACGCTCTGAGCAATTTCTATATCTGTTTTCATTGGTTTTTACCTCCAATTTTTCATTTCTTCCAAGTCCGAGGAAAATTTGATTTAGTTTGTGTGAACGACCAACCGCCGCGTACTGTGTGTACATAAGGAAGGCTGAACACACAGAATAAACAATTTCTCTTCTTCCTAGTCCGAGGAAAATTTGATTTAGTTTGTGTGAACGACCAACCGCCGCGTACTGTGTGTACGCAAGGGCGGTCGGGTGCACGAAATAAACAAATTTTACCAGACTATATATTGTAGTATTCTACTGCTGACTTAAACATTCCAATATCAAAGTTACCTTCAACATTCTTGTAAAGTCCGTAGCCCCATCTTTCGGAGTGTCCCATTTTTCCGAGAACTCTGCCGTCAGGTGATGTGATACCTTCAATTGCGAAGGTTGAACCATTGGGGTTGTACTGAATCTCGTTGGTGGGATTGCCTTCCAAATCAACATACTGCGTGAGAATCTGTCCGTTTTCAGCCAAGGTCTTCACAAGCTCGTCACTTGCCATAAAGCGTCCTTCACCGTGTGAAATGGGAACAGTATAAATATCTCCGACACTTGCATTTGCCATCCATGGTGACTTGTTTGATGCAACTCTTGTTCGTACCAATTTTGATTGGTGGCGTGAAATTGTGTTATATGAAAGTGTGGGGCAATTTTCGTCTGTGTCAATAATCTTCCCGTAAGGCACAAGACCAAGCTTGATAAGAGCCTGAAAGCCGTTACATATACCACACATAAGTCCGTCACGCATATCAAGAAGCTCGGATGTTGCTTCCTTGATTTCGGGGTTACGGAAGAAGGCTGTGATGAACTTCGCTGAACCGTCAGGCTCGTCACCGCCTGAGAAACCACCGGGGATAAATACGATTTGTGATTCATTCAGTTTCTTTGCAAATGCTTCAACGGATTCAGAAATTGCCTGAGGCGAAAGGTTGTTTATAACAAAAATTTCAGGTTCAGCACCTGCATCACGCATTGCCTTTGCAGAGTCGAATTCGCAGTTTGTTCCGGGGAATACAGGAATGAGAACCTTCGGCTTTGCAACACCGATTTTTGGTGTAACAACAGACTTTGTTTCATAATTGAATGCAGGAATGTCCTTCTTCTCTGTTTCGATATTGCATGAATAAATCTTTTCAAGCTTATCTTCATAAGCCTTTGAGATTTCGCACATACAAACTGCTTCGCTGCCATATGTGATTGCATTGTTGTCGGTTGTTGTACCCAGAACAACACCTGCATCTGCATCCTTGCTGAGTTCTACAACAAACGAACCGTAGCTGTAGCCAAATACATCATCAAGTGAAATTCCGTCAGCAAATTCAAAGCCAATTCCGTTGCCCATTGCCATTTTCATAACAGCTTCTGCAATACCGCCGTAAGTGGGTGTGTATGCACTTATGGCTGCACCGCTGCGAACAAGAGCTGTTACTGTCTTGAATACATCAATCAGGCTTTCGGTTACAGGAAGACCGTTTTCGTCGTATTCGGGCTTAATCCATACAACCTTATTGCCGACACCCTTGAATTCGGGTGAAATAATATTGTCAACGTTTTCGTCAGTAATTGCAAATGAAACCAATGTGGGAGGAACATCAATATTTTCGAATGTTCCACTCATTGAGTCCTTACCGCCGATTGCGGCAATTTCAAGCTCTCTTTGTGCATCAAAGGCACCAAGGAGAGCCGCCAGCGGCTTGCCCCAACGCTTTGCATCCTTTTTGGGCTTTTCAAAATATTCCTGGAATGTGAGGTACACATCCTTGAACTCTGCACCAGTTGCAACAAGCTTTGCAACAGACTCAACAACAGCAAGATATGCACTGTGATAAGGGCTCTTTTCAGCAATAAAGGGATTGTAGCCCCACGCCATAACAGAAGCAGTCTTTGTGTGCTTCTGTTCAACAGAAACCTTGTTTACCATTGCCTGAATAGGAGTGAGCTGATGCTTGCCGCCAAAGGGCATCAGAACTGTACCTGCACCGATTGTAGAGTCAAAGCGTTCCGAAAGACCTCTCTTTGAACATACGTTCAAGTCATCTGCAAGCTCAAGTATACCTGCCTTGAAATCTTTTACTTCTGTCTTCTTATAGCATTCAGGTTTTGCAGGAGCTATATCAATATGCTTTTCAGCACCATTTGAATTCAGGAATTCACGTGAAATATTCACGATTTCCTTGCCATTCCAATGCATAACAAGTCTGGGTTCAGCCTTAACCTCTGCAACAACTGTTGCCTCCAAGTTTTCGCTCGTCGCAAGTTCTTTGAATCTTTCAACGTCTTCTTTTGCAACAACAACAGCCATTCTCTCCTGAGATTCGCTGATTGCAAGCTCTGTGCCATCAAGACCTTCGTACTTTTTGGGAACTGCATTAAGATTTATTTCAAGACCGTCAGCCAATTCACCTATCGCAACCGAAACACCGCCTGCGCCAAAGTCGTTACAACGCTTGATAAGGAGAGATGCTTCCTTGTTGCGGAAAAGTCTCTGGAGCTTTCTTTCTTCGGGAGCATTACCCTTCTGCACTTCTGCACCACAGCTCTCCAAAGATTCAACAGTATGAGACTTTGAAGAACCTGTTGCACCGCCGCAACCGTCACGTCCTGTTTTGCCGCCAAGAAGAATAACAATATCGCCGTCAATGGGGCGTTCACGTCTCACATTTTCAGCAGGAGCCGCCGCAACAACCGCACCGATTTCCATACGTTTTGCCGCATAGCCATCGTGATAAAGCTCGTCAACCTGACCTGTGGCAAGACCAATCTGGTTGCCGTAAGAGCTGTAACCTGCAGCCGCACCAGTAACAATCTTTCTCTGTGGAAGCTTGCCTTCAATTGTTTCAGAAACGGGCTTCAACGGATCTGCCGCACCGGTAACACGCATTGCCGCATAAACGTAAGAACGTCCTGACAACGGGTCACGTATAGCACCACCGATACAGGTTGCCGCACCACCGAAGGGTTCAATTTCGGTTGGATGGTTGTGTGTTTCGTTCTTGAAAAGGAGCAACCATTTTTCGGTCACACCATCAACATCAACGTCAATTTTCACAGTACATGCATTGATTTCTTCACTTTCATCAAGGCCGTCAAGCTTGCCGTTTGCTTTAAGATACTTTGCGGCAATTGTGCCTATGTCCATAAGATTAATAGGCTTTGTTCTGCCGATTGCTTTTCTTGTTTCAATATATCTGTCGTAAGCCGCCTGCAAAAGCTCATCCTCAAACTTAACACTGTCGATTGTTGTAAGGAATGTTGTATGACGGCAATGGTCTGACCAGTATGTGTCAATCATTCTGATTTCTGTGATTGTCGGGTTACGCTTTTCGCCAATAAAATACTCCTGACAGAACTTGATGTCATCAATATCCATAGCCAAGCCCATATCATCAATCATTTTTTGAAGACCAGCTTCATCTAAGTCAATAAAACCGTCAAGGGTCGCAACCGTTTCGGGAATTTCATAAACCGCCTTCAATGTTTCAGGCATTTCCAACGTAGCTTCTCTTGATTCAACGGGGTTGATAACATACTTTTTGATTTCAGCAATGTCTTCGTCTGTCAGCCTGCCGTAGAGCATATAAACCTTTGCCGCTCTGACAGTGGGGCGGTCGCCCTTGGATATAAGCTGAATACATTCCTCTGCAGAATTTGCACGAAGGTCAAACTGACCGGGTAGGAATTCAACAGCAAAGATTACGTCACAGCTATCCGTGATTTCATCTGTAACAATATCAAGCTGAGGCTCGGAGAAAACTGTCTTTTTACAGTATTCAAAAAGCTCCTTGTCAATATTTTCAACATCATAGCGGTTGATTATTCTCACATCTTCAAGACCTTTAATCTGAAGAAGGTTTTTAAGCTCGCCTTTGAGGGAATTTGCCTCTGCGGCAAGTTCTTTTTTCTTTTCAACAAAAACTCTGTATACCATACAATTTATCCTTTCTTATTTCAAAGCCGCCAAAGCTTTTTGTCCTATATCTTTTCTGTAAAACGCATTATCAAACTTAACACTCTCAACTGTTTTGTAAGCCGCATTGATTGCACAGTTGAGACAAGCACCAACTTCTGTAACGCCCAGAACTCTTCCGCCGCTGGTCACAAGCTTTCCGTCCTTGATTTTTGCACCCGCAACAAAAATCCCATCGGAATTTTCGGGAAGCATAATTTCAAATCCCGTTTCATATTTGCCGGGATAGCCGTTTGAGGCAACCACAACACAGCAAGCCGCCGATTTCGAGAATTTGACCTCTGCATCCTTGAGAGTTCCCGCTTCCACGTGCTGCATAATTTCAAACAAATCACTTTCAAGAAGAGGAAGAACAACCTGTGTTTCTGGGTCACCAAAACGACAGTTGTATTCAATAACCTTTGGGCCCTTGGGTGTGAGCATAAGACCAAAGTACAAACAGCCCTTGAAGGTTCTGCCTTCCTTGTTCATAGCTTCCATTGTTGGAACAAAGATTTTTTCCATACATTCATCTGCGATTTCCTTTGTGTAATAAGGATTGGGAGCAATTGTTCCCATACCGCCTGTGTTGAGACCCTTGTCACCGTCCAATGCACGCTTGTGATCCATTGAGGAAACCAATGGAACAACCACGTTACCGTCTGTAAAGCTAAGGACTGAAACTTCGGGACCTGTGAGAAATTCTTCAATAACAATATTATTTCCGCTGTCACCGAAGATTTTGTCTTCCATCATTGACTTTACAGCATCTATTGCATCCTCTCTTGTTTCCGCAATGATAACACCCTTACCGAGTGCAAGACCATCAGCCTTGATAACTGTGGGAATGGGAGCTGTCTCAAGATATTTGAGAGCCGCATCCATATCGTTGAATACTTCATATTCCGCTGTGGGAATATTGTATTTTTTCATAAGATTTTTTGAAAAAACCTTGCTGCCTTCGATTATAGCGGCATTCGCCTTTGGACCGAAGCAGGAAATTCCCTTCTCGTTGAGAGCATCAACCGCACCCAGAACCAACGGGTCATCAGGTGCAACAACAGCAAATTCAATTCCATTGCCGACTGCGAACTCAACAATTTTGTCAATATCCTTTGCCCCTATGTCAACACATTCCGCATCAGCGGCAATTCCGCCGTTTCCGGGCAGTGCATAAATCTTTGAAACCTTGGGGCTCTTCTTTAAAGATTTTATGATGGCGTGCTCACGTCCGCCGCCACCGACTACCATAATTTTCATATATTCAAAACCTTTCGGACATAATTTTTCAGATAATCCAAAAACAAGATAAAATTGATGGAGAATGTTCAAACTGAATCCCGAAGGTGTACTTTGTGTACTCCAAGCGGTGAGGTTTGGACGTTCACCCCAAATTCACCTCTGTCTGCAATGTTAGGCAAAAATTGTGCAGAAGGTGTAAACCGACCCCGCAGCTGTACTTTGTGTACTGCAAGTGGGAAGGTTTGCGACTTCGGTGCATTTTTGCCAACATTGACATTAGTGGTGGAATAAGCGCATCTTCGTAAATGCCATCACCATTCCAAATTCATTACATTTTTCAATTACATTATCATCACGAATTGAACCACCCGGCTCTGCAATGTAGCTTACGCCACTCTTTGCCGCACGTTCAATATTGTCGCCGAAGGGGAAGAATGCGTCACTGCCGAGAGCAACACCCTTTATGCCAGCTAGATATGCTTTCTTTTCTTCTCTTGTGAGAGGTTCGGGCTTGTGAGTAAAGAGAGCTTCCCACTTGCCGTCTGCCAGAACATCTTCATCATCATCAGAGATATATACGTCAATTGTATTGTCACGGTCAGGTCTTCCTATGCTATCAAGGAAGGGAAGGTTGAGAACCTTTTCATGCTGACGGAGATGCCAGATGTCAGCCTTGTTTCCGGCAAGTCTTGTACAGTGGATTCTTGATTGCTGACCTGCACCAACACCGATAGCCTGTCCATCTTTTGCAAAGCAAACCGAATTACTCTGTGTATACTTGAGTGTAATCAAAGCAATTATCAAGTCCCTTTTTGCTGAATCGGGCATTTCCTTGTTTTCTGTAACAATTTCCGAAAGAAGTTCTTCGTCAATCTTGAAATTGTTTCTGCCCTGCTCAAATGAAATGCCATAAACCATCTTGATTTCCTGTTCGGCAGGAACATAATTTTCATCAATCTTTACTATATTATAATTTCCGTTTCTTTTGCTCTTGAGAATTTCAAGAGCCTCAGCTGTATAACCGGGAGCAATTACGCCATCAGATACTTCTCTCTTGATGAGCTTTGCTGTTGTCACATCACAAACATCGCTGAGAGCAATCCAGTCACCGAAGGATGACATTCTGTCAGTTCCTCTTGCACGTGCATAAGCGGTTGCAAGAGGTGATTCGTCAAGACCTTCAATGTCATCAACAAAGCAAGCCTTTTTCAGGTTTTCGCTCATAGGAATACCAACCGCCGCAGATGTGGGGCTAACGTGCTTGAAGGATGTTGCAGCCGGCATACCGAGTGCCGCCTTCAACTCCTTTACAAGCTGCCAGCTGTTGAATGCATCAAGGAAGTTGATATAACCGGGCTTTCCGCTGAGGATTTCGATTGGAAGCTCGCTTCCGTCATTCATAAAGATTTTCGCTGGCTTCTGGTTGGGATTACAACCATATTTAAGTTCAAATTCTTTCATTTTGACACGTCCTTTCATTTTGTATCTAAAGGGTCTTTCCCCTCATAATTATCATACCTTTAAAAACACCAAACGGGGCTGTCGCTCACTGCAACACCCCCTTTGGCTTTAAGCATTTTTGTTTATCATTCTGTTGACTTCCTCGCCTGTTTTCAAGTTAATGTATCTCACATACAAGGAAATCTTGTTGTTTTCATTGAGGTTATCCCAGATTTTGTCGGTAAACTCGTCAATATCATTGGGGATAGCAACTCTTTCCGGCTCACCCTGGAACGTGGGAATGGGATTTCCGTCACAAACATAAGTGTGGATGAAGTGTCCAAGCCCCTTCAAAGCCTTATATGAATATGTAAATCTGTTACATTCAGTACCCTCGGCATCTGCACTCTTCAAAATACTCATTTTGTACAAGAAGTCACCTTCATCAAAGGTAATCATACCGCTGATTCTGGGTGTCCAGTTGGGTCCGTCAGGCTCAAAACAACGGGTGTCAAGAGCTTCCTCAAAAGTCTTACCCTTTTCGAGGAACTCAATAACAGTATCTGTCTGGTCGCCATTTGTCGCAACAAGCTTATTCTCAAACTTTCTTATGGGTGAATAAATAATCAAACTGGGGTCTTCGACCTTTGATTCATCAAAGGGGTAAATAATAACCTCACTGCCGTCTTCCACAAAAACACGGTTGCGGCTGTTTTCAGACCTGCCCATAATAAAATATGCAACAACTGCATTTTCACCGTCTTCGCTCTTTCCAAGGACGATACCTCTGCCAACATAAGGATTGCCGTTTATGAGTTCGCCCATATCATTGATTTTATAAATATCCATTTTAATTTTCCTTTCTAAATATACTCCGCAAGCTCCGCAGAAACCATTTCCGCCGCCTGTGGAAGTATTTTCCATTCAGCTTCCTCCATAACTCTCTTTTGAAGAATCTCAGGAGTATCGCCATCCTTTATCTCAACAGCCTTCTGGAGAATAATCTCGCCGCCGTCAGGAATTTCATTTACAAAATGCACCGTTGCACCCGTAACCTTCACGCCATATTCAAGTGCCGCCTCGTGAACATGAAGTCCGTAGAAGCCCTTGCCGCAGAATGACGGAATAAGCGACGGATGAACATTGATTATTCTTTTTGGGTACTTTGATGTGAAGCTTGCGCTCAAAATACACATAAATCCGGCAAGTATAATAAGCTCAATACCCTTGCTCATAAGAACCTCAATAAGAGTTTCTTCAAAAACTCTCTGGTCTCCGCCAAGCTCCTTTTTGGAAACAACTGCGGTATCAATACCTGCATTCTGTGCCCTTGTCAAAGCATAAGCATCAGCATTGTTTGAAATAACAAGTTCAATCTGCCCGCTTTTGATTATTCCTGCATTCTGTGCATCAATAAGTGCCTGAAGATTTGTGCCTCCGCCTGAAACCAGAACTGCAATTCGTGTTTTTTTTAGCATATAACAACACCCTCGTCACTCTTGATGATTTCGCCGATAATATATGCCTCCTCGCCGTTGGCTTTGAGGATTTCAACAGCTTTTTCAGCATCTTCCTTGCTTACCACAACGCTCATACCAACGCCCATATTGAAGGTATTGAACATATCTCTTTCGGGGATATTTCCTTCTTTTGCAATAAGGTCAAAAATAGGAAGAACACGAACATCGTCTCTCTTGATTTTTGCTCCGAAGCCCTTGGGAATACTTCTGGGAATATTTTCATAGAAGCCGCCGCCGGTGATATGAGAAACAGCCTTAACCTTAACTTCTTCAAAGAGTGCAAGCATAGGCTTCACATAAATCTTTGTAGGTGTGAGAAGTGTTTCACCAACAGACTTGCCGCCCAATTCTGCACGTGGAGCCTTGATGTCTGCATTTTCGACATCAAACACCTTTCTCACAAGTGAGAAACCGTTTGAGTGAACACCGCTTGAAGGAAGTGCAACAATGACATCACCTTCTGTGATTGTCTTGTTGTCAAGAACCTTTGCTTTGTCAACAACACCAACCGAGAATCCTGCCATATCATACTCGTCTTCGGGATAGAAACCGGGCATTTCAGCAGTTTCGCCGCCAATGAGAGCACAGCCTGACTGAACGCAACCTTCAGCAACACCCGAAACAATCTGAGCAATCTTTTCGGGGAAGTTCTTGCCAACTGCAATATAATCAAGGAAGAACAAGGGCTTTGCGCCACAGCAAATAATATCATTTACGCACATAGCAACACAATCAATACCAACTGTGTCGTGCTTGTCCAGCAGGAAAGCCATTTTCAGCTTTGTACCAACGCCGTCAGTGCCGCTTACCAAAACAGGCTTTTCAATTCCCGTGAGATCCATTTCAAAAAGACCGCCAAAACCGCCGATGTCCGATGCCGCACCTGCCGTTACAGTTCTTGCGATGTGCTGTTTCATAAGCTCAACAGCCTTGTAGCCTGCGGTAATATCAACACCCGCCGCCTTGTAACTTTCACTAAAGCTCTTTTCCATTTTCTTTTATCCTTTCTGTATGTCAAAAAATAAATTTAATTATATACTTTTATATTCCTTTTCCGTGACCGTGGAAAAATAGTGCAGAAGGTTTAAAGATTATCCGAAGCACACGGAACGTCGAGGACGCCGTCCCCTACATTCGTACTTCGCATGATGCAGTTTTTTACTCAACACTGTTTTCCTGAGGTAAATTTTCTAAGCAGATTGGGTGATTGACCGAATGCCGCGTACTTGTTGTACGCAATTGAGGTCAAGCGCCGGATATGCGACGAAAATTTTTCTCAGGCAGGTCACTCCTTGCCTGACCAACAATAGGTACACAGCTTACACGGTTCCAGTCCAATTGCCTTGATAACGCCCTCCAAAGACTGAAAATCGAGAGATTCAAAGCCTAATTTCTCGCAGATCGTATCTCTCAGCTTCTTACCTCTTTCTGTACTGCCGTCGCTGTATTCTTCAATATGGTTAAAGCCTTCTTCACCCTCAAGCTCCATAACAACCTGACGTGCAATAAGCTCCATTTCATTTTTACTGCTTGTGAAATTCAAATACTTACATCCGTACATAATTGGTGGACAAGCCGAACGCATATGCACCGATTTTGCACCGTGCTTGTAGAGAAAATCAACTGTTTCTTTGAGCTGTGTCCCACGAACAATTGAGTCATCCACAAAAAGAAGATTTTTGTCTTCAATCAACTCATGAATAGGAACCTGCTTCATTCGTGCAATCTTAACTCTGTCTGTCTGATGCTTGGGAGTGAAGCTTCGGGGCCAGGTTGGTGTATACTTGATAAATGGTCTTGCAAAAGGAATACCGCTTTCGTTGGCATAACCGATTGCATGAGGTGTTCCCGAATCAGGCACACCACTGACATAGTCAATATCGGTTGCCTTGCCGTTTGCCTTGTCGGTTTGTGCCATAATTGCACCGTTGCGGTATCTCATAGTCTCAACATTTTTGCCTTCATATACCGAGTTGGGGTAACCGTAATAACTCCAGAGAAATGCACAAATTTTCATTTCCTTGCCCGGGGCTACAAGCTGTTTTATTCCATCAACAGTAATTTCAACCGCTTCACCGGGACCAAGCTCCATTTCGTCGTCATAGCCCAGCTTTTTGTAAGCAAAGTCTTCAAAAGACACTGCATATCCATCTTCGTTTTTCCCAATAAGAATTGGAAGTCTGCCCACCTTGTCACGAGCAGCAATAATCCTACCGTCATTGGTGAGAATAAGGATTGAAACCGTACCCTCAACCACATCATGAACATATTGGATACCTTCAGCGAAGGTGCTTTTTTCGTTTATAAGCGCCGCCACAAGGTCGGTGGAGTTCACCTTGCCTCCTGTCATAACACCAAAGTGACCGCCCTTGTTCAAATGCTTTTCAATCAAATCCTCGGCATTGTTAATTCTGCCGATTGTGGCAATAGCATACGTTCCGATTTCGGAACGTATCAAAAGGGGCTGAGGGTCAGAATCGCTGATAACCCCGATTGCTGACTTGCCCTTCATTTCGTTGAATACATTGTCAAATTTGGTTCTGAAAGGAGTATTTTCAATATTGTGAATATCTCTCTGCAAACCGATTTCGCTGTCATATGCCGCAATACCGCCGCGACGTGTTCCAAGATGCGAATGATAGTCAGCACCAAAAAAAACATCCGCTACCGCATCGTGCTTGCTGACTGTACCAAAAAAACCTCCCATATACTTCCTCCGTTTTCAAAATTAGTCAATTATTTGTTGTATTTTTCTTCAATAGCCTTGTTCTTTTCAAGAACAGTATCTGCCGCAGTCTTACGCTGTGCATCAAGCTTTGCCGCAAGGTCAGCATCTTCAACTGCAATAATCTGTGCCGCCAAAATCGCCGCATTCTTTGCACCATTGATTGCAACCGTTGCCACAGGAATTCCGGGAGGCATCTGTACAGTTGAAAGAAGAGCGTCCATGCCGTCAAGATTTGAGGACTTCACAGGAATTCCAATAACAGGAAGAGTTGTGTTTGCCGCAATTGCCCCTGCCAGATGTGCCGCCATACCTGCCGCCGCAATAATCGCACCAAAGCCATTCGCTCTTGCGTTTGCAGAAAATTCCTTTGCCTCAAGGGGTGTTCTGTGGGCAGAAAAAACATGAACCTCGTAAGGCACATTCAGTTCATCAAGAGCAAGCATTGCTTTTTCAACAACAGGAAGGTCGCTGTCCGAACCCATAATAATTCCAACTTTTTTCATTTATATATCATCCTTTCTCGGAGTACCGATATTGATTAAAACCAAAATGCAAAGCATTCTGTTCCATCTTTCTTCACTCTTCACCAAAATAACAGGGCAGTCCCGTAGTATAATTACGGACTGCCCAGACGGTCGACATATGTCTGACTTTTTGTTCCCCCGGGGTATACTCCCCTTGTTCCGTCAGTTGCAAAAAGTCCTTTATTTACGATACCGGCAGCAATCTGCCACTACCTTTTAATTTTAGCATAAACCCTCGTCTATGTCAAGAAAATTCGACACTTCATTTTGCACAGAATGTTAGAATTTTAACACTCATATTTGGATGATATTTTCAATAACAAAATCAGCAATATCCTCCGCTATTTTCTCAATATTTCTCTCACCGTTAATAATTTTTACATTCTCCGTATCCTTCATTTTTTCAAATGCGGCAAAATATGCCTCTCTCACCTTTGTAAGCTTTTCTTCGGTTTCATAAATTTCCACAGTGTCACGATTTGTAAGGATTCTTTCCATAGCAACCTGCGGTGAAATATCAACAAAAATTGTCACATCAGGTCTCAGGCTGTCTGCACAAAGCTTGTTGGCTTCAACGACCCATTCAGAAGGCACCTCGGTACTCTGGTATGCATAGGATGAAAAATAGTATCTGTCGCAGATAACCGTTTCTCCGGCTTCCAGACTTTTCAAAACGCCGTCATTTTCGTTTGTAATATGGTCAAGACGGTCAGCCACAAAAAGAGCCGCCGTAACCTTTGGGTCAGCCTTGATTTTCCCCGACAGAATATTATGAAGAGTTTCGCCCACAAGCCCATATGTAGGTTCAAGTGTCAGCCTTGTTTTTATCCCCTTTTTCTCAAGTCTTTCTGCAAGCAGCTTCATCTGCGTACTTTTTCCGCTTCCGTCTATACCCTCAAATACAATAAATTTTCCTCTGTTTTTCATTGTACATATTCCTTCCCGATTCATTACCTTTATTTTACTTCAGCAAAATACATAAGTCAATAGATTTTTCAGATTTTTCACAGGGACAAATCACCAAAACCGAATTTCTCCGTATAATACATTAAGACTTCAAAAAAAGAGACTTTCAATAAACAAAAAGATTAGTTTTGCAGTTTAAAAATTTTTCAAATTTATTTCAGGAGGTGCAAGTTATGGGTTGCTTCGGAGGTTCTGATAATTCCTGTCTCTGGATTATTCTGATTCTCATTTTGGTATGCTGCTGCGGTTGCGGCGGCAACAACGGCTGCGGAAACACATACAGCCGTGGAAACGACTGTTGCTGTGACTAAGCATCAGTCCCCACAAAGCAAAGCCTTTGCGAAAGGAGGTGCCATATATGTGCTTCGGAAACGATAACAGCTGTCTCTGGATTATAATTCTTATCGTTCTTATTTCTTGTTGCTGCAACAACGGTTCAACATTCAGCAACAACAACGGTTGCGGTTGCGGCTGCTAAGCCTTGAAAACCACCGGCGCGGCTTTCTCAAGGAAAGCCGCGCCGGTAAACTATTTATCCCCATATACTTAACCAGAAGGGAATGCTTATCAGCGATGCCGCAACAGAAATGAGAGCAAAGCCCGCACCCAGCTTGCAATCTTTTCCCACAAGCTTCGGGAAAACAATTGTGTTAAGCCCGCAAGGCATTGCAAAAATCATAAGAGAATACCGTACAAGCTCCCTTGTTGACTCTGCCGAAAAGCCCAAAAAAGGCATAACAACAAACAACACACCTCCCACAAGTCCCGGAACAACAAAAAGTCTGATTAGAACCGTTATGTACACACGAAAATCCGTAATAACAGAAAACAGCTTGTATTCCGCAATCACAATTCCCATAAGAAGCATAGAAACCGCTCCTGCACAACCGCTTGCACTATCAAGCACCGTATGTGCAAGCTCGGGTATTTGAAGTCCGAAATATCCCCATATGCACCCAACAACAGTTGCAACAAACATAGGATTGAAAATCTTTTTCAGGGAAAAACCGCCCGTACCCGTGAGCATACGGTAGCCCTCAGTATTTGTATAAACCGAAATCGGAAGTCCCAGCATCATCACGTTTGTCAGAACCGAGCTTCCGTAAATCGCCTCTGCAAGCACATAACCCATATAACCAAAATTAGGAATGGTGATTGTGTACTGAAAGACATTTCTCTCATACTTATCCTTGCTGAACAGCTTTGCAGCCTGTTTGGAAATCAATACCAAAAGAAAGAGAATTATCAGCGAAATAATCCAGTAAACATATTTTGTGCTTATGTAATGGGGAGTGAAATTTGCGGCAAAGGTCTTGAAAAACTTTGCAGGCATAAAAACATAAACCCCCAGCACCGACAAGATTTTCGAATGAGCTTTGTTGACAATATTTGCTTTCGCCAATATGTATCCAATTATCGCAAAAACAAACAATGCCGCCACCTGATTCAAAACTACATTTGTTGCCATAACCATCACTTCCTCTTTCTATCTGTTCATATTTCTCTTAATTTTCCTTATATGCCTGAAAGTCTCTTTTTCACCCTTTTCCGAAAGCAAACGAAGCCATTCTTCAAGCAAATCCGAGGTTTCTGGGTGAATAATTCGTCTGCCCTTTGCTTTCATAAAATATTCCAGAGGATGCTGTTCGGTGTAATTTCTGCCTTGATAAATTTTGCTTGCAGCAACACGGTCACAAAACATTTCCTTCACGAAAACAACAGGCATTTCAACAGGCGAAATAGTCTTGGTTTTCGGATTGTAATCCGTCCAATATTCAAAATGATGACGGTTTCTGCCCTTGTGATGCATCCATGCAAAGGAATAACCGAACCGGGCACGTTCCGCTTCATTCGGACTGCGCGTACCGAGAAAAAATCTCACTCCGGGAACAAATTCCGTTGGCGAAAACTTTGACATATCGTGCCACAAACCGCGCCACGGAATCCCCGCCTTGCAACAATGGACAAAGACCTTCCATTTGTGCCGAAGCACCGTTAACAAATGACCGAAAAACTTTTTCATTTCATTCGCTCCATTTTAAAATTTTACATAACCAATACATATTATCACACTTTCAAACAAAATGCAAACAAATTTTTTCGCTCCAAATCGCCCCGTTTTCCATTAATTTGAAAAAAATATTATACTTTTTTTAAAATTTCTCTTTTATAATAGCAAAAAATGTGATATAATAGTTTTTGTATTTTCAAAAGGGGGGACATTTCCATGTCAAAAATCGGATTTGACAATCAAAAATATCTCAAAATGCAATCGGAGCAAATCAGAAAACGCATTGCTCAGTTCGGAGGAAAACTATATCTCGAATTCGGTGGAAAGCTGTTTGACGATTTTCACGCATCACGGGTACTGCCCGGCTTTGCTCCCGACAGCAAAATCCTTATGTTGCAACAGCTCAAGGATGAAATGGAAATTGTCATCACCATAAACGCCGAGGACATTGAATCCAACAAAATCCGTGGTGATCTGGGTATCTCATACGGCAACGACGTACTTCGTCTCATAGACACCTTCCGGGAAATGAACCTTTATGTGGGAAGCGTTGTGCTGACTCGCTTTGCTGAACAGACATCTGCCAACAACTTCCTGAAACAACTGAATTCTCTGGGTATGAAATGTTACAAGCATTACACAATTGCCGGTTACCCCTCCGACATTCCCCACATTGTCAGCGACGAAGGTCTCGGAAAGAACGAATATATCGAAACAGAGCGTTCTCTGGTTGTTATAACAGCTCCCGGTCCGGGAAGCGGAAAAATGGCCACCTGTCTCAGCCAGCTTTATCATGACCACAAGCGCGGAATTACGGCAGGCTACGCAAAGTTCGAAACCTTCCCTGTTTGGAATCTGCCTCTCAAGCATCCCGTGAACCTTGCCTATGAGGCCGCAACTGCAGACCTCAATGACGTAAATATGATTGACCCCTTCCACCTTGATGCTTACGGAGAAACGGCTGTGAATTATAATCGTGATGTAGAAATCTTCCCCGTACTCAACACAATGTTTGAACGTATTCAGGGAAGCTCGCCCTACAGCTCGCCAACAGATATGGGTGTAAATATGGCAGGAAACTGCATTATTGACGATGAAGTTTGCTGTGAGGCTTCAAAGAAGGAAATTATCAGGCGTTATTTCGCTACAAGCACAAGCGTGATACGAGGTCACGGTGATGAATCTCAGGTTCGAAAGCTTGAGCTTCTTATGAATCAGGCAGGCATAACCTCCCACTACTGTCCGGCTGTTCCCAGAGCTTTGGAACGTGCCGAGGAAACAAACTCTCCGGCAGGTGCAATGGTTCTTCCCGACGGCAGAATTGTTACCGGAAAAACCTCATCAACCCTTGGGGCTGCATCAGCACTTTTGTTGAATGCCCTGAAAGCCCTCGGAAACATAGATTCGGAGACAGATTTGATTGAAGCTCAGGTTCTTGAACCAATCTGTGAGCTGAAAACTCAATACCTGAAACACAAAAACCCAAGACTTCATACCGATGAAGTTCTTCTCGCTCTCACAATTTCAGCCCTCTCAAATCCGATAGCAATGCTGGCAAAGGAACAGTTGGAAAACCTGAAGGGCAGCGATGCACACTTTACGGTTATTCTCAGCGAAGAGGACGAAAAAATTCTGAGACGACTCGGAATAAACGTCAGTTTCGAGCCACGATACGAACACGAAAGACTCTATCACAAATAATTTTCAACAATCGAGTAGGGCGAAATTAATCGCCCTCTCACACCACCGTGCATGCCGTTCGGCACACGGCGGTTCAATTCAAAATTAAATATGTGCTACCTTTTGGTAGTAATCCGAAATACTGATTAAGC
>SVKC01000015.1 GCA_015068655.1 Oscillospiraceae bacterium | reverse complement strand
TGGCAAAATGGAAATGGAAGGCAAATAATACCCCGTTCAAATTGCTTGATTCTATCGTGATTTTAATAAAAACGAAGAAGAACCCGGTTTTTGCTTAATGCAAAACGGGTTCTTCGACAGTCTGAAATTGGGAGTTGTAACAAGTTACAACTCCCAATTTGTTTAACAACTTCCTTTTATTCAATTGAAATTCAATGTTTCCATAGCTGAAACAGTATAGCTACAAACCGAAACTTATTTCCAAAGCTTCGTTCACTCTTGTCATAAGTTCATCATCAAGATGCCCTATTTTTTCCTTTAGTCTTCGTTTGTCAATGGTTCTGATTTGCTCTGCCAGTACAACGGAATCCTTTGAAAGCCCGTATTCGTTGGCATCAAGCTCAATATGTGTAGGCATTTTTGCCTTGTTTATTTGTGATGTTATAGCCGTTGCAATAACCGTCGGGCTGTATTTGTTCCCAATATCATTCTGGATAATCAGCACCGGTCTCACACCACCCTGCTCAGAACCAACCACAGGGCTAAGATCTGCATAATAAATATCGCCTCTTTTAATTACCACAATAATTCACACTCCGCCAGTAGTTCAGATTGATGCGAAGAACCAGTTGTTTTGTCCGAACACATTCAATCCTTATACATTATACGCAAAGTATGACATTTTGGCTCTATGTATCGCCCATATCCTACAAAAGATAATTAAGCAATCCCGTCATCCTGCCGTTCTTGATATAAATGCGCGGAATACGACGGCTCACAGCACAAACCACCTCATAGCTGATTGTACCGAGAATTTCTGCAATATCATCTGCAGAGATTCCTTTTTCCGTGCCGCCGAACAAAACAACTTCGTCTCCGACATTTATATTATTAACAGCAGAAATGTCAATCATACATTGATCCATACAAATTCTTCCTAATTGTCTTACAGCATTTCCTTTCACAAGCATATTTACCCGATTTGAAAGGCATCGGCTGTAGCCGTCAGCGTAGCCAACAGCTACCGTTGCAATCCTTGATTCTTTTTCAAGGGTATAGCTTCTGCCATAGCTGAGAGTTGTTCCCTCATCAAGATACTTTATGTGAGAAATTCTTGATTTGAACGTCATTGCAGGCTTCAAGTCTATCAGTGAGTGGTCAAAATCCTTCGAAGGATACAGACCGTAAATTATAATACCTGCCCTGACCATGTCAAGCTGCATTTCAGGAAATTTCACAAGACCTGCACTGTTGCAGACGTGCTTCACAGGAATATTTATACCATTTCGTTCAAGAGCCTCTGCAGTCTTCACAAACTGTTGAAACTGATATTTTGTATATTCCTCGTCTGTCTCGTCAGCTGTTGCAAAATGCGTAAAAAGCCCTTCAAGCTCTATACCCGAAAGCTTTGATATTCTGCATATATCATCAATACTTTTCTCGTCCTCTGCAAGAAAACCTATGCGTGACATTCCCGTATCAAGCTTGATATGAATTTTCAGAACCTTCCCCAAAGTACAAGCAGCCTTTGAAAGCTTTTCAGCAAAATCATAATCCGAAACTGCAGGCATAATATCATATTCCAAAAGGACTTCTATGTCACCTTCTGTGGAATTTCCAAGTATAAGTATCGGAACATCAAAGCCGTGACGTCTTAGCTCAACAGCTTCATCAGCAAACGCCACCGCCAGCTGATCCGCTCCGTTTCTCAAAAGCTCTGCCGCCACCTCAACTGCACCGTGTCCATATGCATCTGCCTTTATCACACCCATAAGCTTCGTTTTTTCCGAAAGACATCTTTTTATTTCCCTTGTGTTGTGTCCTATGGCATCAAGGTCAATCTCTGCCCAGGCTCTCAAATCTTTCTCCATAAGTATCCCACCACTCTTTTACTTAAAAATCTCTTCATCAATCTCACAATTTCGCTGAAACTCCCGAAACATTACTGTAACCACAGGTTTTTTATCCACATCAAGAGTTTCCATTTTTATAGGGAGAAGAGTTTTGTTGTCAATATGTACAGTCTGTATAAAACGATTTCGGTTTTTTCCGTTCAAATAACATTCCATAACCGTAACAGGACTTCCTGAATCACTACTTGCCTTTACCGCTGTTTCCTCACTTTTGAAATAAGCTTCAAAAAAGTCGTTTATAAAAAGTACACCGTGTTGACTCAACAATTCCTTTTCCACCTTTTCACTGTGCCCGAATCCTGAAACAAGGCGGTATTCGCCATTTGCTGCCGAAAAGCCTGAGCCCTTCAAAATATCGGGTTCTGTTATTTCGAGGTAAGCATAATCAGGTGCTTTGTAAAATTCATTCACCTTGTATACATTTTCACCCTTGTCACTTTTCACCATAACCTCAGCTACTGCCGAAAAAGATTCAAGGTTGTTGTATCTTTTGTATATTTCTTCATAGACATCATGACTGCCTGACCGACAGCCAAAGGAGCTTATCATCAGTACAACTGCGGTCAACACTGCAATGCACTTTTTCATACTCTCCGTATGACCTCTCTTTCAAAAATATATTTAAGTTACCGAAGGAAAACTCCCTCTGTTCAAAAGTAAAAACTAATCCATCTCCGACCTGATTGCCTCGGGAACAAGCTCTGCCACATCTCCTGCCAAAAGTCCATGAGTACCAAGTCTCATAGCGCCTATATCTCCAGCCTTGCCGTGTATATAAGCCCCAAGAACCGCCGCATCAAAGGTATCCATTCCCTGAGCAAGAAATGCACCGATTATACCTGACAGAACATCTCCCATTCCTCCTGTTGCCATACCGCAATTGCCCGTAGAATTAATATAAAGTCCTTGAGCCTCCGTACCGCCTGAAACAACAGTTCCTTTCCCTTTGAGAAGTACGGTTACATCATACCTTTTTGCAAATTCAACCGCAACAGCAGAACGGTTTTTTTGGATTTCGTCAACAGGTTTTCCCGAAAGAAAAGACATTTCTCCCGGATGGGGTGTAAGCACAACCCCACACCGTCTTTTTTTCAGTATATCACAATTTCCTGACAGTGCAAAAAGACCGTCGGCGTCCAGCACAAGCTTTCCCTCATACTCCGAAAGTAGCCTTTCGAGAATAAGGAAAATATCCTCACACCGACCAAGACCCGGACCAAAAACCACACAATCAGATTTTTTTGCATATTCAATAATCTTTTCTGTACCTTCTCGGGACAGCATACCATTCTTTTCGCTCAACCCAACTGTCATAGTCTCTGCCGAACCGCAGGCAACCACCTGACGCTCCGACGCAACAGTTCCCACAGTAACAAGTCCTGCACCGCTGCGCAATGCACCACGTGCCGCAAGAATTGCCGCTCCGGTCATTCCCTCTGAGCCGGCAACCACAAAAACTCTTCCGCAATCGCCCTTGTGGGCATCACTTTTGCGCACAGGAATAAGTTTTTTCATTCCCTCGCATTTCGGCAGGCTGCCACCTTCACCGCACACAACAGCAACCGCATGTGTTTTGTTGTGAGAAATACTCAAAGAAACAGCCATGCGCTCGCCCCGAAAAACAACAAAGGGCGCTCCAAGACTTTCGTGTTCAACAGAAATCTCCGAAAGCTCCAGCCCCCTTATTCCGGTTTTTTTGTACTTGACGAAGGCCTCCTTTGCGGCATAAATTCCCGCAAGAGTTTCAAATCTTTCGCCCTTTGCTTTGAAATATTTGATTTCATTTTTCGAAAAAACTCTGCCGAGGAAGCTTTCGTTTCTCTCCACGGCAGACTTTATTCTTTCAATCTCAATTATATCAACACCGCATTCAACCATGGTCTAAAACCTTCTGGGATTTGCTTTGCGGATTATTTCAATAATTCTTTCGCTGGGAGAAAACACAAGCATTTTTCTTTCATTTCCTTCAAGATAAACAACATAATAATTTTCATCCGATTTCTTGTCATGACAAGCGATAACCTTTTTCACCGATGCATCCGAAAGGTACTTTTCATATTCATGCTTATTTTCTTTTGCAACTCCAAAGGCTTCTGCTCCCTTGATTCTTGCAGTAGTAATACGTTTTCTTCTTCTTTTGTTTGTAATTCTGTCAACGTCAATTTCAGTGTTCACAAGAGAATACTCATACTCCACATTCAGAGAAACGGCTACTCTGTATGCCACATAAAAAACGCCTACCACCAACAAAAACGAAACACTGCTGAACATAGGCGGAATAAAGGGCACAACAAATACCATAAGTGCAAAGCACACAAAAACGCTGAGAACCATCAGCAACAGTACAGAAACAAGCTGTCCTGCCGTTCTTTTTCTTTCAACCATTTCTTCAATAAATACTTCCATTTTCTTTCATTTCTTCCTTTCAAAAATTTATCTGTTGTCTTTTCCCGAATGGGGAGTATGGAACCATTCTTTTTCGTCCTTCTTGAGTATTCCGATAATTCCCACAGGAATCCATGTCACAAGATAGACAAAAAAGCCCCATGCGTTTTTCACAACATTTTTGTCGAGCCGCTTGTCATTGTACAGTCCGGCAAGTATAAGAAAAATATTTCCCCAAACCAGAACGCTGAGCAAAAGAAACTTCCATGGTTCTGTCCAGAAGGAACAAAAATACTCATACCATACCGACGACTTTGTCACAAAGAACATCAGCCCGTAAACCACACTGAAAAATCCTATCGTGAGCGGATAAAGCGTATCGCCCCAGAAATTCATAAGCATATGAAAAGCCAAAGTTGATTTTTCACCAAGAGTCTTTTTGACAAGAGGCTTCACATAATGAGAAGAAACATCTGCAAGCCCCTGCATCCAGCGCTGTCGCTGTTTCATTGACGTAGCAAGCCGCAACGGCTTTTCGTCAAAAACAACAGCCTCGTGAGCCCAACCGACCTTTATGTCCCTGAGGGCAATTTTCAACGTAAACTCCGTATCCTCAGCAAGACAGGTTGCACCCCATCCGAATTCCTTTATTAGCTCGGTATCAACCGCAAAGCCCGTACCGCCCAGACGACAGCCAATATCAAGATTACCTCTTGAAAGCTGTGAAAGACGATTGTTTATCCAATACCACATTGAATAGGAAAAAGTCAGCCATGAATCTGTCGGGTTTTTGCTGTCAAGATACCCCTGAACCGCTCTGTAACCTTCGTTGATTTTGTTGTTCATATGAAAGAGAAAGTCCTTTTCAACAATGTTATCTGCATCAAAAACACAGATATATTCAAACTTTCTTTCCATAGCAAAAATCTTTTCAAAAGCAAACTCCATAGCAAAACCTTTGCCGCGTTTTGTTTTGTCAAAGCGTTCAAGAACCTCTGCACCGGCGGAACGTGCAAGCTGAGCCGTTTTGTCATCACAGTTGTCAGCAACCACGAAAACCTCAAACCTGTCCTTGGGATAATCAAGCCCCTTCAGGCTTTCAACCAAATCCGAAACAACCCTTTCTTCGTTGTGTGCCGCCACAAGAAGAGCAAAGGTATGTGCGGTATTAACTTTTCTTTCTTTTTTTGAGACTGTCAGCGAAAACAGAGCCACGCCAAAGTAATACGCTCCGATGAGAAACAATATAATCTGACAGATTTCTATCAAAATCTTCAGGAACAAATCCTTTTCATCCTTCCGCAAAGCTGTTCTGATGTTGCATCGTTAAGATATATTATTCTGTTTTTTTGCATAATATACAAATTTGCAGAACAACACACCTTCACGCATAATATATTATACATTATGCGACAAATAATTTCAATAGCTTTTTCAAAAGTTTTTCGACCAAAAGCAGGAAAAGACATAGTTTTTCTGTTTTGAAAAAATATTTTAATTATTTTTACGAAAAATATTTTAATTATTTTTACGAAATTGCTTTACTACAAAAGCATTTTCGTGTATAATATTATATGAATATGCTCAGCTCGACGGCTGTGCAAATGAGAGGTTCAGATTATGGGTTTTATAAAAACATTAAAAGAAGAGATTACCCTTGTTTTTGAGCGTGACCCTGCGGCACGGAGCAAGTGGCAGGTACTCTTTCTTTATCCGGGCGTGAAGGCTGTTCTCAGCTACCGTCTGGCACACAAGCTCCACAACAAAGGACATTATTTCCTTGCAGATTGGATTTCCAAACGTGCTCGAAAGAAAACCGGCATCGAAATCCACCCTGCCGCACAGATAGGAAAAGGTCTTTTCATTGACCACGGAATGGGTGTTGTTATCGGTGAAACCGCAATTATCGGTGAAAACTGTACTCTCTATCAGGGCGTAACTCTGGGAGGTACCGGAAAAGACAAAGGAAAAAGACATCCCACCATCGGCAACAATGTTACAATCGGCAGCGGGGCCAAGGTTCTTGGACCTTTCACCGTAGGCGACAACAGCAAGGTGGCAGCAAACGCTGTTGTCCTCAACGAAATTCCGCCCAACAGTACTTGTGTCGGTGTTCCCGCACATATTGTGAAACGTGACAACGTGAAAATTGCACCTGCAAAAATCGACCTTGACCAGATTCATATTCCGGACCCGGTTTCAATGGATTTGTGCAAGCTGCGAGTTGAATTGGAAAAGCTGAAGACTCAGCTTGAAAAAGTTGATTGCAAAGGAGAGAAAAAAGAATGAAAGTTTTCAACACACTAAACCGCAAAAAAGAAGAGCTTGTTCCCATAGAGAAGGGTGTATTCCGTATGTACTCCTGCGGTCCTACGGTTTACAACTACTTCCATATCGGAAACGCAAGACCTTTTATTATATTTGACACACTCCGCCGCTATCTTGAATACTGCGGCAACACGGTATATTTTGTTCAGAACTTCACAGACATTGACGACAAAATGATAAACAAGGCAAACGAGCTTGGCATAACCGTGAAGGACCTTGCAGACCAATATATCGAAGAATATTTCAAGGATGCGGACGGTCTTGGAATCAAGCGAGCAACACATCACCCCAGAGCAACAGACAACATTGATGCGATTATATCAATCGTAAAAGAGCTTGAAGACAAAGGCTATGCATACAACGTTGACGGCGACGTATATTTCTCCGCAAAGAAATTCAGAGAATACGGAAAGCTTTCGCACCAGCCTCTTGAAGACCTTGAAAGCGGTGCAAGAATAAACATAAACGAAGACAAAGAAGACCCCATGGACTTTGCTCTCTGGAAAAAACAGAAGCCGGGCGAGCCTGCATGGGAAAGTCCCTGGGGAATGGGCAGACCTGGCTGGCACATTGAGTGCAGTGCCATGGCAACAAAATTCCTTGCGAAAACAATAGATATTCACAGCGGCGGTCAGGATCTCATCTTTCCCCACCACGAAAACGAAATTGCCCAAAGCGAATGCTGTCACGGTGTTCCCTTTGCAAACTACTGGATGCACAACGGATATATCAACGTTGACAACCGCAAAATGTCAAAATCTCTCGGCAACTTCTTCACCGTACGTGAAATTGCCGCAGAATTTGATTATGAAGTTATACGTTTCTTTATGCTTTCAGCACATTACAGAAGTCCTATCAATTTCAGCAAGGATTTGATGGAATCTGCAAAATCAGCTCTTGACAGAATCTACAACTGTTTGGGCGATATGAGATTTATTGAAGGAAACGCAGAAAGCCGCTTAGATACTTCCGATGCAGAAAAAGCCTTCAAGAATGCTCTCGACGGATTCAAAGAAAAATATATTGCCGCAATGGACGATGATTTGAACACAGCAGATGCAATTTCTGTACTTTTTGAAATTGTTTCCGAATCCAACAAGGCAATCACCGCTGCCTGCGGCTTTTCAAAGGAAACTATAGCTTATGCAATAAATATGCTCACGGAGCTGGGCTCGATTCTCGGACTTCTCCAGAAAGCTGAAGAGACCACCGACAGCGAAGTTGACGCAATACTCGAAGAACGTGCAAAAGCCCGTGCCGAAAAGAACTGGGCAAAATCCGACGAGCTTCGTGATAAACTGAAGGAAATGGGTATAATAGTAAAAGATACTCCACAGGGACAACAGGTTACAAAGGCATAAAAGCTTCGCAAGATAAAAATGGACTGTAAAAAATGATTTTTTACATCTCCAGAATCCAACAGAGAGGTATTCCCGAAACTATGCTCGATACATTTTTGAAACAGTTTGCCTTGGGCGAGAATGTCTCGCCCAAGCAATATTCCCCCCTTACACTTGCGTATATCGGTGACGCAGTTTATGAACTGTTTGTGCGCACTTATCTCATCAAGGACGCAAACTTTCCCGTAAACCGTCTCCACAAGGAAGCAATTCATCTTGTTAATGCAAAGGCACAATCCGACCTTTATCAAAAAATAAAGGACGAGCTTTCCGAGGAAGAAATGCAGATTTACAAACGTGGAAGAAACACAAATTCGCATCCGCCGAAGAATGCCGATATGGTTGATTACAAGTCAGCAACTGGGGTTGAAGCGTTAATCGGTTATCTCTACCTGATGAACGAATCCGACCGCATTACAGAGCTATTGATGCATCTTACGGACTAACATTCAAGGTCAGGACATTTTTTACATATCAAAGTTGCAAAGGAGTTATGTAAAAATGTCTGCATTTTTGAAAAAATACCTTACCGTCCTTCTGGGCAGTGCAATAACGGCTCTTTCACTGAACCTGTTTCTGATTCCTGCCGATATTGCTCCCGGAGGGCTGAGCGGAATTGCCATAATCCTTCATCATCTGGCGTCCATACCTGTTGGACTTTCTATTTTGATTTTCAATGTTCCCATCTTTCTGTGGAGCTTGAAATACTTTGATGCAGGATTTATGTTTTCCTCTCTTTTCGGAATGGTTGCTCTTTCTGTGCTCACCGACCTTTTTGCATGGCTTTCTCCCGTAACCGGTGACATTCTTCTTTCATCTGTTTACGGCGGAGCACTTATGGGGCTTGGGCTTGGGCTGGTTTTTAGTGCAGGCTCAACAACCGGCGGCACAGACATTGCTGCCCAGATTCTGAAAAAACATTTTCCTTCCATTTCTGTGGGCAGATTTGTTCTCATTATAGATGCATTTATTGTAGGTCTTGCGGGACTTACCTTCGGCAAGTGGGAGGTTATACTTTATTCAGCCACCGCCCTTTATATCTGCACATATATCATTGACCTGATGGTTGAAGGTATTGACTTTGCAAAGGTTGCCTATATAATATCCGACACCCCTGCATTGATCTCTGAGGAAATATCAAACAATCTGGTTCGCGGCACAACAGCTCTGCGGGCATTTTCGCATTATACAGGAGACGAAAAAACCGTGCTTATGTGCGTAGTGAAAAAATACCAGATAACAAAATTAAAAAAATTAATCAAAAGTCTTGACCCCAACGCCTTTGTAATTCTCTCGGACACCCGTGAGGTTCTGGGCAACGGTTTCAAAACTCACTAAACGCATTAAATTAAAAATTATTATAAAACGGAGGCACAAGCTAATGACAAACACAACACAACTCAAGCTCTCTGCCGCAAACATCCGCAAAATGGCTTTGGAAGCAATTCACAGTGCCAAATCCGGTCATCCGGGCGGTTCACTTTCTGCGGCCGACATTCTGGCATATCTTTATATGTCCGAAATGAACATTGACCCCAAGAACCCAAAAGACCCCAACCGTGACAGATTTGTACTTTCGAAAGGTCATGCAGCACCGGGACTTTATGCAACACTTGCAGAACGTGGCTTTATTCCCAAGGTAGATATCAAAACCTTCCGAAAGGCCGAAAGCTATCTTCAGGGACATCCCGATATGAAGGGTGTTCCGGGGGTAGATATGTCAACAGGCTCACTGGGTCAAGGTATCAGTGCAGCTTGTGGAATAGCATTGGCAGGAAAGCTTGACAAAAAGGACTATCGTGTATTCACAATCCTCGGCGACGGCGAATGCGAAGAAGGTCAAGTATGGGAAGCTGCAATGTTTGCGGCACACTACAAACTGGATAACCTCACTGCATTTCTGGACTTCAACGGACTCCAGATTGACGGTGACATTACAAAGGTAATGAACCCCACTCCCTTCGACAAGAAATTCGAAGCTTTCAACTGGAACGTAATATGCATTGACGGACACGACTATACACAGATTGAAAAAGCAGTTGAAGACGCAAAGGCTTGCAAGGGTAAGCCTACAATAATCATTGCAAATACCGTCAAGGGTAAAGGTGTTTCCTTTATGGAAAATCAGGCAGGCTGGCACGGAAATGCTCCCTCTGATGAGCAGTACGAACAGGCAATCAAAGAGCTTGACGAATACATAAATTCTCTGGGAGGTGCGTGCTAATGTATACAATAGGCGAAAAAAAGGCAACACGTGAAGCATACGGTGCAGCATTGGCAGAATTCGGTTGCGACGAAAGAGTTGTTGTTCTTGATGCTGACCTTTCAAAATCAACAAAAACCGATAGTTTTCTGAAGGTATATCCTGAAAGATTTTTCAACTGCGGTATCGCAGAAGGTAATATGTTATCAGTTGCTGCGGGTATGTCAACTTGCGGAAAGGTAGTTTTTGCAAGCTCCTTCGCAATGTTTGCTGCAGGAAGAGCCTTTGAACAGGTAAGAAATTCCATTGGTTATCCGAAGCTCAACGTAAAAATCGGTGCAACTCACGCAGGTATCTCTGTTGGCGAAGACGGTGCAACTCACCAGTGTCTTGAAGATATGGGAATTATGCGTACAATACCCAATATGGTTATTCTCAACCCCGCTGACGCAGCTGAAGCAAGACTTGCCGTAAAAGCGGCAATTGACTATGAAGGTCCCGTATATCTCCGTTTTGGAAGACTTGCGGTTCCCACCATTTTCGGTGAAGACTACAAGTTCGAAATCGGCAAGGGTGTACAGCTTGCAGAGGGTAAGGATGTAACAATCATCGCAACAGGACTTATGGTTCCTTATGCATTGGAGGCAAAAACTGTACTCAACAACCAGGGCATTGACGCAAGAGTAGTCAACATTCATACCATAAAGCCCATTGACCGCGATATAATCATCAAAGCGGCAAAAGAAACCGGTGCAATTGTTACTGCCGAAGAACACAACATCATCGGCGGACTTGGAAGTGCTGTTGCAGAAGTTCTTGCAGAGGGCTGTCCTGTTCCTATAGAGCGTGTGGGTACAAGGGACGAGTTCGGTCGTTCAGGCACTCCCGCAAAGCTCTTTGAAATCTACGGACTTGATACAAAAACAATTGTAGAAAAAGCTAAGACTGTAATAGGAAGAAAATAATATACATACAGAAAAGGGCTGTATTTTACAGCCCTTTTCTGTAAATAAATCCAACACAGGAGTTGCATATGAAAACATTCAAATCAATAACAGACCTCATCGGTTCAACGCCTCTTATGGAACTGAACAATTACAGCAAATCCAACAGTCTGAGCACAACCATACTTGCAAAGCTTGAATACTTCAATCCCGCCGGAAGTGCAAAGGACAGAATTGCAAAGGCAATGATTGAAGATGCAGAAAAAGCCGGAAAGCTTTTTCCTGACTCGGTAATTATCGAACCCACAAGCGGCAACACAGGCATCGGTTTAGCTGCTATTGCAGCATCAAAGGGCTACAAAGCGATATTGACTATGCCCGACACTATGAGCATCGAACGACGCAACCTACTTTCAGCATACGGTGCAGAAATTGTTCTTACCGAAGGAAAAAATGGTATGCAAGGTGCAATAGAAAAAGCTGAAGAGCTTTCGAAAGAATACACTCACAGCTTTATTCCCTCACAATTTGAAAATCCGTCAAACCCCACAGCACACTATGAAACAACGGGGCCTGAAATCTGGTCGGACACAGACGGTGAGATTGATGTCTTTGTGGCAGGAGTAGGCACAGGCGGAACAATATCAGGAACAGGCAAATATCTGAAAGAAAAGAACCCTGACATCAGAATTATTGCTGTTGAGCCAAAAAACTCACCTCTCCTCTCTGAAGGCAAGGCAGGAAGCCACGGACTTCAGGGCATAGGTGCAAACTTTGTCCCCAACACCTTGAGCAAAGATGTCCTTGACGAAATTATAACTGTTTCCGAAGAGGATGCCTATTCTGCGGCACGAAAGCTTGCAAGGCTGGAAGGAATTCTTGTTGGTATTTCATCGGGTGCGGCGCTTTTTGCTGCAACAGAAATTGCAAAACGCCCCGAAATGCAAGACAAATCAATTGTTGTTCTTTTGCCCGATACAGGTGAAAGATATATGTCAACAGAACTTTTTAAATGAGAAAGGAAAACGAATAATGGAAATCACAAAATCAACTTGGAACGGCTTTGAACGTCTCGACTTTTTGTTTGAAGGACGAGAAGCAATTCTCATTTTGCCCAAGGAAGAAAACAAATGCAGCAAATGGTTGCTGAAAACAGAATATTTTGATGCTTTTCCTCAATTCGAAATTGAAATGGTGAAACTTGGCTGGCATCTTGCTTTCATAAGTAACAAAACACGCTGGTGTCTTGATGAAGACCTTGATTTGAAAGCACGTTTTGCAGATTTTCTCAACGAAGAATTCGGACTTTACGAAAAGTGTGTCCCAGTAGGAATGAGCTGCGGCGGTCTCATTGGTACAAAGTTTGCCGCAAGATACCCCGAAAAGGTATCCTGCCTTTACATAGATGCACCCGTTCTCAACCTCCTTTCCTGTCCCGGAGGAATTGGAATAGGCAGTGAAGGCATCAGCTATGATGAATATTTTCAGGCAACAGGCAGAACTATATCCGAGCTTATATGTTATCGTGAGCACCCTATCGACAAGATGCCTATTCTTCTGGAAAACAAAATGCCTATAATTATGGTAGCAGGAGACTCCGACCCGGTTGTGCCTTATTGCGAAAACGGTGCAATCCTTGAAAAATTCTACAAGGAAAACGGCGGTGAAATTGAAATTCACATCAAACCCGGTTGTGCGCATCACCCTCACGGACTTGAAGACAACACTCCCATAATTAATTTTGTTCTTGCACACACAGAATAACAATATCAGGGCAAAAAAATCGGGGTTGTTTCACATAGGACAACCCCGATAATTATTTATTTTTCTTCCAGCTCTTTTTTTACGTCCTCAGGTATGGGTTCTGACTTTCCTTTTTTCAGGATTTTTACATCCTGAGCCGCAAGAACCTTGAACGAAGATTCTTCAGGAGTTCCGAACTTCACCTTGATAAGACCTTTCAGGACAAATGTATCCGTAACAACACCTCTTTGTCCGTCATACTCAATCAACGAACCTTTTCCGGGAACTTTTTTGAGCAAATCCTCATATGCCGCCTGTTCATACTGAAGACAGCACATAAGCCTTCCGCAAATCCCCGAAATTTTTGTAGGGTTGAGAGAAAGCCCCTGATCCTTCGCCATCCTTATTGAAACAGAATGGAAATCATTGAGAAAGCTGGAACAACAAAGGGGTCTTCCGCAAATACTTATTGCTCCAAGTGTTTTTGCTTCATCACGCACACCCATCTGTCTAAGCTCAATTCTAGTACGAAAAACACCGGCAAGGCTTTTCACAAGCTCACGGAAATCTATACGTCCGTCTGCCGTAAAATAGAAAAGAATCTTGCTGCCGTCAAAGGTATATTCCGTGTTGATAAGCTTCATATCCAGCTTATGCTCCTGAATTTTCTTGACAGCAATCTCAAAAGCCTCTTTTTCCTTTTCTTTGTTTCTTTCAAGCTTTTCAAAGTCGGCATCTGTTGCTTTTCTGATTATGGGCTTGAGAGGAGTAACAATCTCATTCTCTCCAACCTCCTTGTTTTTCACTGCAACATATCCGAACTCAACACCTCTTGATGTTTCAACAACAACACCGTCTCCGATATTCAATTGCTTCCCCTTTGGGTCAAAATAATATATCTTTCCGGCTTTGTTGAATTTTACTCCAATAACTTCAGTCATGCATTACCTCCCAAAGTTCCAAGCTCATGCACTGGGAAACCTGTGCAAGGCTTATATTTCTCGCCAGGTATTCTGTATACCTGATTAGTATTTCAAGCATTCTTACAGGGGCATCTGTACGGATTTTTTCTGCAATCTGTCCAAGCTCCGATACCTTATCCCTATTCAGAATTCCATCAGTGGAATTACTCTGCTTTATGTGCAAAAGGTCGCGGAAAAGTCCCTGAAGAATATCAAAAACAAGCTTGATATTTTCCTTGCTGTGTTTCAAAAACAGCATAAAATCATATACCGACCGTGTTCCTCTGCCCGAAAGTGCCAAAACGCCTGAAAACAGCTCATTCCTGAGCTGCATTACCTCGTCATCCTCTGCAAGCTCTTTTGCCCGCCCGATACAACCGCCGCTCATTGCTGCAACAGCCGCCGTACTCTCACCAAGCTCCGGAAACTGCTTTTTCAAAAAGCCTTCCACGTCAGCCTCCGAAAGAGGGAAAAACCTTACGGGTACAGCACGTGAAAGAATTGTCGGCAGAAAAAGATTTGAATTTTCCGCAATCAGAATTATTGTACAATACTCCGGAGGTTCCTCAAGAACCTTGAGTAGACTGTTCTGAGCGTGAGCATTCATAGTATCCGCCGAGGGCATAACATAAAGCTTTCGTTCTGCAAGATACGGCTTGATGAAAATATCCTTTTTCATATTACGAACCGTATCAACAAGAACATCGGTAGATTTTTTTGTTTCATCATACAGCTGATTGGTAACAATCTGCAAATCGGGATGGCTTCCTGCTCTGCACATGGAACAGCTTTTGCAGACTCCGCAAGGTTCACCCTCCCGAGGATTTTCACAAAGCAAGAGCTTTGCAAACTCAATTGCGGCAGTCTGTCTGCCGACACCCTTTGGACCCTCAAAGATATATGCGTGTCCCACACGATTCTCCATATATGAACCTACCAGAACTCTTTTCACTTTCTCATGTCCCAGAACATTTGAAAGCACTGAAACCACCGCCTTTTCTCAAAGGCACAAGGGCAAGCCTTCCCGTTTTACCTTTGCAAAATACTAAAACTTTATTCTTTCGCTGATATATGCAACAAGGTCATCAATTTTGACTCTTTCCTGCTCCATTGTATCGCGGTGACGAACAGTAACAGAACCGTCTTCCTCTGAATCAAAGTCATAAGTGATACAGAAGGGTGTACCGATTTCGTCCTGTCTGCGATAACGCTTTCCGATACTTCCTGATTCATCAAATTCACACATAAATTCAGAAGCCAGTTTCTGGTATACAGCAGTTGCGCCCTCGGAAAGCTTCTTTGAAAGGGGCAGAACAGCCGCCTTTATGGGCGCAAGAGCCGGATGGAATCTCATCACTGTACGAACATCATTCTTCTCAGCGTCAATAACTTCTTCGTCATAAGCTTCAACAAGGAAAGCCAAAGTTACGCGGTCAGCACCGAGCGATGGTTCAACACAGTAAGGAATATATTTCTCATTTGTTTCAGGGTCATTGTATTCAAGCTTTTCACCGCTGTGATTGCTGTGCTGTGTAAGGTCAAAATCTGTGCGGTCTGCTATACCCCAAAGCTCGCCCCAGCCAAAGGGGAACATAAACTCAATATCTGTTGTTGCGTTACTGTAATGAGAAAGCTCTTCCTGCTCATGGTCACGCATTTTGATATTTTCTTCTTTGATATTCAAAGAAAGCAACCAGTTTTTACAGAAATCCTTCCAGTATCTGAACCATTCGAGGTCAGTTCCGGGTTTGCAGAAGAATTCAAGCTCCATCTGCTCAAATTCACGGGTTCTGAAAGTGAAATTTCCGGGAGTAATTTCATTACGGAAGGACTTGCCAACCTGACCTATGCCGAATGGAACCTTTTTTCTTGAAGTTCTCTGAACATTCTTGAAATTCACAAAAATACCCTGCGCAGTTTCCGGTCTAAGGAAAAGCTCACTTGAGCTGTCCTCTGTAACACCCTGAAATGTCTTGAACATAAGGTTGAACTTTCTGATGTCCGTAAAGTTATGCTTTCCGCAGTTGGGACACTTTATGTCATTCTCATTGATATATTCAAGCATTTTTTCGTCTGACCAGCCATCAGCCGAAACCCCTGCCGCATCTTCAATAAGCTTGTCCGCGCGGAAACGAGTTTTACATTCCTTGCAGTCCATAAGAGGGTCAGAGAATCCACCCACATGACCGGATGCAACCCAAGTCTGGGGGTTCATAAGGATTGCTGCATCGAGACCTACGTTGTAAGGGCTTTCCTGAATAAACTTTTTCCACCAGGCACGCTTAACATTGTTCTTGAGTTCAACACCAAGAGGGCCATAATCCCATGTGTTTGCCAATCCTCCGTATATTTCAGAGCCGGAATAAACAAATCCGCGACCCTTGCAAAGAGCAACAATTTTCTCCATTGTTTTTTCAGTGTTTTTCATTTTATCACATTGCCTTTCCCGCTCACAGAATTCATATTTCTCCGCCGTGAGCCTGCGGAATATTGAATAAATCCGAAGTCCTCAGGCTTCTGACTTACATATATACACAGATACATTATATTGTAACATAAAAACTTCATTTCTGCAAGTTTTTTTTATAACTTAATTTCTTCTCATAGTACTCTACTGTTGCATTTACTTTGAGAATTTACGTTATTTTTTCAACCCGAGTTTTTCAGCTGATTCTTCGCGCATTTTATACTTCAAGATTTTGCCAGCAGCATTCATGGGGAATTCGTTCACAAACATAAAGTATCTTGGCACCTTGTGTCTTGCAATTGAAGCATTGCCAAATTCACGCATTTCATTTTCATCGGATGTTTCGCCCTTATGGAGAATAATCCACGCACAGCATTCCTCGCCGTATCTCTCATCGGGGACACCAACAACCTGAACATCACGAACCTTGGGATTTGTCAGGTAGAATTCCTCAATTTCACGGGGATAAAGATTCTCACCGCCACGGATAATCATATCCTTGAGACGGCCTGTAACCTTGTAATATCCATCTTCGGTTCTCATACAAATATCTCCCGAATGGAGCCATCCTTCAGCATCAATTGCCTGTGCAGTTGCTTCGGGCATTTTGTAGTATCCCTTCATTATGTTGAAGCCGCGTGCAACAAATTCACCGCTCTCACCGTCAGGAAGCTCTTCGCCTGTTTCAGGGTCAATCACCTTGCATTCGACGCCGGGGAAAGGACTACCGACTGTTTCAACACGGTGGTCAATATCTTCGTTAACCTCACCCATAGTACAACCGGGAGAAGCCTCTGTCTGACCGTACACCGAGATAATTTCACGCATATTCATTTCATCTGCCGCACGCCGCATAAGGTCTGCCGGACAGTTCGCACCCGCCATAATACCCGTTCTCATATACGAAAAATCCGTCTTCGCAAAATCAGGGTGATTGAACATAGCAATGAACATTGTGGGTACGCCGTTGAAACAGGTAATATGTTCATCATTCACGCAAGCAAGTGATGATTTCGGTGAAAAATAGGGTATCGGACAAAGGGTACCACCATGGGTCATCATAGATGTCATTGAAAGAACCATGCCGAAGCAATGGAACATAGGTACCTGAATCATCATACGGTCAGCTGTGGACAAATCCATTCTGTCACCGATTGTTTTTCCGTTGTTGACAATGTTTCGGTGGGTAAGCATAACACCCTTCGGAAAGCCCGTTGTACCCGATGTGTACTGCATATTACATACATCGTCAGGCTTGACAAGAGATGCACGTCTGCGAACCTCTTCTCTCGGAACAAGGGACGAACGTGAAAGCATCTGCTCCCAGGTCAGACATCCATCCATTGAGAATCCTGCCGTGACAACATTTCTCAGGAAAGGAAGGTTCTTTGAATAAAGGGGCTTGCCAGGTTCAAGATTTTCCAGTTCAGGGCAAAGCTCCTGAATGATTTCTTTGTAGTTGATGTCTTTGCAGTACTCTATCATCACAAGAGTATGTGTATCAGACTGTTTCAGCAAATACTCAATTTCGTGAATTTTGTATGCTGTGTTAACCGTAACCAAAACAGCACCGATTTTTGTTGTTGCCCAGAAGGTAATAAACCATTCAGGCACATTCGTAGCCCACACAGCCACATGGTCGCCGGCTTTCACTCCCAGAGAAATAAGTGCCGCCGCACACTCGTCCACATCACGGCGGAACTGTTCGTAGGTTCTTGTATAATCAAGAGTAGGATACTTGAATGCATATTGGTCAGGGTAATTTTCTACCATTGTATCAAGTACATCTGAAAAGGTTGCATCAATAACATCATACTTTTTCCATACAAATGTACCTGTTTTTGCTCTGTTGTAGTAAGCATGCTCAAAAGTTTTCTTTTCACGGTTAAGTGAAGAAATATAATTTGCAAAATGAGTCAGAACAATGTCAGCATCGTTTATTTCTTCGTTCCAGGCTGCACATATGAAGCCTTCGTAATTAAGAGAGGAAAGAGCATTTATCAGCTTTTCAACTTCAAGCTCGCCCTCACCTATCAAAACCGTCTTTCCGTCCTTCATATCACCAAGACGCACATATTTGATGTAAGCACCAAGAGTTTTGATTGTTGTTTCCGAGGTTTCGCCTGCATCAAAGTATGTTCCTCTCACGTTCCAAGCCGCACCAATTGCAGCAGATGAGAAAAAGTTGATTATGTCAATAACATTTTCTGTATTTGCAAGATAACCTACCGTCTCGAACAAAATCCCTACATCTGCAGCTTCTGCATGCTTTACGGCAGTTGCAAGCTTTGTCTCCAGAACATCAAAAGGAGTCTTTTCTTCAACACGTACAATAATATTTGAAACACCTGAATTTGCAGCCATATCCACATATTTCAAAATCAATTCAGCGCTTGTGTTCTCACTCTCAATTGTATCAGGCATACGAAGTGCAGAAACAGAAAGATTTCTGTTCACAAGCTTTCTTTTTGCGTCGGATACACGGTCACGTCTCAGGATACTGTCATGATGCTGACTTCTTTCCTTCACTGCATCGTATATTTCAAAGCCCTCAAACCCGTAATCATAAGCATAACGGCACATATCCAGAAATGTCGCACGGGTCACATTCTTTGTTGAAAATACTATTTTCATTTTAATCTCCATAGCCTTTCTGCCCACAAATAGTAACTAAAAATATATACACGTCCTTTTATGGGCAGATAAGGCGTGTAATGGGAATTATGCACATTGCCATTTCGTGTCGTTTGGGCACAAAAGCTGGGCAGTGCAACAAATTCCGTCTATGACATAACGTGGTTTTTCACGTTACGCCTCCTCAAATACAATCTTGTTCAATGCGTTTATGTATGCTCTGATACTTGCCGCAACTATATCTGTTGAAGTTCCATTTCCTGAATAAAGCTTTCCGTTGTTGCGAAGTCTCACAAGAGCAGAACCCAATGCTTCTTTGCCTTCCGTCACGGATTGAACCTGAAAATCATCAAGCTCATAATGATAACCTATACACTGTTCAATAGCACGGAATGCAGAATCAATAGGACCGTCACCTGCACTTACGCCGCACATCAGCTCATCATTGCATCTCAACGTAACCTGAGACATTGAGCTTGCAACATTACTGCTGGTTGTTGTATAACTTTCAAAATGATAAGTTGACGGTGCCTGCATAGCAGAGCTTGCAACAAGAGCTTCAAATTCCTTGGAGCCGACAGCGCCCTTCTTTTCGCATACCTGCATAAGAGCCTTGTACACGTTTCCGCAATCCGAGTCTGAAAGCTCATACCCCAGCACACCGGCAGCCTGTGCAACCTGAGCCAGAGTAGCATCTGAATCCAGTAAAATCTTTTTCTTTTCACTTACTGCTTTTTCGTTATCATAAGCTTCGTGGCTTATACTCGAAAGCATATCATCAATACTTGAATGGATTTTGGTATTGTTCAATTCAATTTCTGCATCAATCTGTGCACCGCAAACACTCATCGCATCAGAGATTTCACCCGTTAGAAGAGCATCCTTTCCTGCCATAGCACATTTCAATCCGTCAGCACCCGCCGAAATTGCAGAAAAGGCTGATGCAACACCCATGTTGATACGATCCGAAACCTGAACATAGACAGGAATGCTCACTGCCTCCTTCACTTTCGCAACCAAAGCGGCAATTTCTTCAGGAACCGACACCCCGGCATTGTCACAAACAGTAACAATTCCCGCACCATTTTTCTCAGCTTCCTTTGCAGCAGCCACAAGGAAATCTGCGTCTGCTCTGGTTGCATCAAGAGCGGCAAATTCTACATCATCACAGTATTTTTTTGCTTCCGCTATAAGTTCACCGATTTTTCCGAGCATTTTGTCCTGTTTTATATGATATGTATATTCCATCTGGATTGTAGACACAGGAAGTTCAACCTGAAGACGAGGTTTTTTCGCCTCCTTAATACATTCCCAAACAGAAGCAACAGTTTCTTTGTCAAAGCCCACCGCCGCTGCAAGGACAGCGTTTTGAACATTCTGAGCAATGGTTTTGTAAATAATGGTATCCTCACGAAGGTTTTTCACAACCGGCAGTTCAATGGCATCTGCACCAAGCCTGTCTGCACAGTTGGCAATAGCAGACTTTTCACGGAACAGGAGAGAAATCTCACGCTCCTCCGAAAGTCTTTTCAGTGTAACATCTGTAATGTTGATTTTTTTCATTTTTGAAAACCCCTTTCAAACTTCAATAACTTTACTATGAGACAAAAAAAACGTTTTCGTCTCTTCGCTTTATCAAAGAGACGAAAACGTAAAAATCTATGTTTCCGCGGTACCACTCTTCTTCACCCTTCAAGAGGATGCACTTTGGATGCTATCACATCTTAACTCTATAACGGGAGTTCCCGTCTGCCACTACTTTTGCACTTCATGACAGCCGCTCCGCGGTGAGTTCAGCAAAGCTTTCCCAATGCCTCGCAGCATCCGGCATCTCTCTATAGGCGAAAGTTTTTGCATACTATTCCGCATCACAGCGTTTGATACAATGTATTTTAGCATATTGATTTTCATTTGTCAAGAATTTTTTATTATTATCTCGAAAAATTTGCATTTTTTTGTATTCTGTGGGCGTTACACCCATTTCCGCTTTGAAAACCTTTGAAAAATAATTATAATCAAAAAAGCCCGATGCAGCTGCCGCTTCGCTTATTTTTGCATCTTTTCGTGCAAGATACTCAGCCGCAATGAGCACTCTTTTCCGCCTGATATACTTCGCTATGCTCATACCGAAATACTTGTGCGAAATATCATATATACGGCTTCGGCTTATTTTGAAATGTTCAAGAATTGATTCTACCGACAAATCATTGCATATATTGTCGTTTATGTAATTGGACAAATGAAAAATAATATTTTCTTCATCAATGCTGATAAGCTTTGTTATCTCAAGGTAACAGGTAGAAATCTCCATAAGCTTTGCAATAGATTCAATCTGTTTTATGCTTTTTTGATGCAGCTTTCCGTATGCCAATTTGAGAGCCTCTGCATCTTCCACAAACTCAAAGGCGTATTCCAGCACTCCATCCGGGTTTTCCCCGCTTTCAAGCACCTGCCCGAGCATAATGTAACCCAGAGTAACTCCATTCATCTTTATTGGAGCAACCGCTTCAAACAGCCCTGCATGACACTTGTATATACAAAGTCTGTCGGATTCCTTGCATTCAGTGCAGGCTTTTCTGTCATTCTCTTTGCATAATTTTCTCGACAGGGGATTTTGTTTTATAATGTTGCAAAAGCTACAGCTGTCTTCCGGATAAGCTGTAATCTTGTTAAAGTCATCGTCGAAAATTACAATTCGCACTTTCGCCACATCATAAAAAATCATCAGTAATTCCCTTAGTTTTTCCACATCCGCTTTTATTTTCATAAATTTCCCTCATACGAATTTACAGATTTTTATATGATTATAACTTGATTATATTCCTTTGATATGATAAAATCAAGTTAAAAAATAATTTTGTGTAAATTTTTCAAAATATTTACTTTGAAAGGATGACTAACAATGAAAAGGTCCGAGCTCAACAAAATAATGAGAGATGCAGTAGAATTTATTGACAAAATGAATTTCAAGCTTCCGCCCTTTGCATTCTGGAGCCCTGACGAGTGGGCACAGAAAGGTCACGAATACGATGAAATCCGTGATAATATGCTGGGCTGGGATATAACCGATTTTGGTTCAGGAGATTTTTTCAAGGTAGGACTTCTGATGTTCACCGTGAGAAACGGAAACTTCAACGACAAAAAATACATAAAGCCCTATGCCGAAAAGCTCCTTATTGTTGAAGAAGGTCAGGTAACACCCTATCATTTCCACTGGAGCAAAATGGAGGATATTATAAATCGCGGTGGCGGTGACTTGCTTGTGAAGGTTTACAACTCAACCGAAGACGAACAGTTTTCCGACACAGATGTTGATATTTTCAAAGACGGCTGTCACTTCACTGTGAAGGCAGGAAGCACCGTTCGCATAAAGCCCGGTGAAAGTATTTCCATTCAACAAGGAATGTATCACACCTTCTGGGCTGAAGGCGGAAAGACACTTTTGGGCGAGGTTTCAAAGGTTAATGACGACAGAGTTGACAACAGATTCTACGAACCTACAGGAAGATTCCCCGAGATTGAAGAAGACGAAGCACCCCTTTATCTTCTCGGAAACGAATACCCCGAAGCTCATTAACAAAAGACATTATCAAAGAAAAGGTTAATGCATTATGAAAAAAGTATATATGATAGGCAACACCCATTTTGACCCGGTATGGCTTTGGAAATGGGACGAGGCAATGTCATCAATCACAGCAACCTTCCGTTCTGCATTGGAGAGAATGAAAGAATATCCTGATTTCAAGTATTCCTTTGCAACACCGCCGGTTTTTGAATGGATAAAAAAGACTTCTCCTGAAATGTTCGAAGAAATAAAAGAGCGTGTGAAGGAAGGCAGATGGGAGCTTGCTGAAGGCTGGTGGGTTCAGCCCGATTGTTATACTCCCGCCGGAGAAAGCCTTGTACGTCAGGGACTTTATGGACAGAAATACCTTTTTGAGAATTTCGGAGCATATTCTGATACAGTGTTCAATATTGACAGTTTCGGTCATCCGCCGACATTGCCGCAAATACTCGCCAAAAGTCACATAAAGTATTACGTCTTGTGCAGACCCGAAGGAAGACATATTGAGCTTTCCGAGCCTCTTTTTAACTGGAAATCAAAGGATGGCACGACTATTCTTACTTACAGAGATGATTCGCCTTATAGAAATAATACGTTGGATGCAATTGCAGAGGCAAAGAAACTGCCTTATGACACTATGCAGGTTTTCGGTGTAACCGACCACGGCGGCGCCCCAACCATAAAATCTATAAAAGATATATATGAAAGTGACATCGCTGATTTTGCTACCGTAAAGGAATTCTTTGAAAACCGCAAAACGGGCTATACAGTTGATACCGAATTTATTACCGGAGATTTTGGTGTTTATGCCAATCATTCGGAAACAAAAGCCTTGAACCGCAAGGCAGAATATGCAGTGCTGAATGCGGAAAAAGCCTCGGTGATTGCGGAAAAGTATGACACCGATGCACTAAAAAAATGCTGGCATGATATTCTGTTCAACCAGTTCCACGATATTCTTGGCGGAGCGTGCATAAAGGAAGCCTACTACGATTCACGAAACGTGTACGGAAGAGCAATTTCCACTGCAAATGAAATAACACATTACAATCTGCTTTCTGTTACCAACAACATAAAAATGCCCGGCACAAATCCTGATACTATATGGAATATTGTCGTGTGGAATCTCAACGCATGGGACTTTGACGGATATATTGAAGCCGAGGTGCAATGGGCGCATGAATTTCCCTGGTATGACAAGGGTATTGCTCTTGAAGATACCGACGGAAACAGATACGAATGTCAGATTGTCAGAGAGAGGTCTGTCATTCCCCGTTTCAGGTCAAGATTTTTGTTCAAAGCAAGAATCCCTTCTGTTGGCTACAAAGCCTTCAGATTAATCCAGACGGGAGAAGAAATCAACAGCACAGTTCCTTCAAATCTTTTCGAAATTGAAACCGACCGCTATATCGTGAAACTATCGCCGAACGGTGAAATCACATCAGTCTATGACAAAAACAACGGGAAAGACATATGCGGCAGGCTTCTCGTTCCCGTCTGCTACGTTGATGACGGAGACACATGGGCATTCAACATTGACAGCTACGGCGAAATGTGTGAGCCCTTCCGGCTTGAGAAGCTGGAATCAACCGAAAACGGCAAGCTCAGGACAATTCTCAAAGCAACATATACCTTTCGTTCGTCACGACTTGTGCTGTATTACACCATATACAGACAAGAATCCTATATAGATGTACGCTACAAGGTAAACTGGAACGAAAAGCATCTGGTATTCAAGCTTGTTACGGACATCGCTTCCTGTAAGCATACCGCTTCTGTTCCTTACGGCAGTGCCGAAAGAAACGAAACGAAAGCAGATGTCCCCGTTGGTGAATGGTTGAGCACAGAAGCCCTTGATTTCTGTACCGACCGCATATTTGCATACAGCGCAAGTAACAATCTTCTTGGACTTACGGTTCTGAGAAGTCCCATATATGGTGATTTGAGAATTGACGACATAGATTTGGATACCGACTATGACATTCTGGAGCAGGGCATAACAGAAGGCAACATTCGTGTGTTTTTCGAAAAAAAACATAATCTTCCCCAAAAAGCTGCCGAGTTCAACAACCCTCCGCTGGTTCTTTGTGAAGCAAGCCACGACGGTACGCTAACCACGGAAAACAGCTTTTTGACTATTGATGCCCAAAGCGTTTCCGTAACTGTTCTGAAAAAAGCCGAAGACGAAGATTGTATGATTGTCCGAGGGATAGAACATGATGGTATTAGCCAAAAAATAAAGATAACAACAAACGAAAGCATATATGAACTGGATATAAACCCTTATGAGATATTTACCGCACGCATTGACAATAGCGGTATACAAAAAACAGATATGCTGGAAAGCTGACAAAAAAGGAGAAAAAACTATGTTTTTAGGTGGACTTGATATAGGAACAACAGGTTGCAAACTGTCAGTATACGATGACAAAGGCAACTTCTTGTATAACTCCTACAAAGAATATGAAGTCAGCCGTATAAGCGGCGAACACGAAATTGATGCAACAAATATTTTCAATGCTGTGTGCGATGTTCTGTCAGATTCAGCTCAAAAATACAAGCTTTCTGCAATGGGTGTCACAACCTTCGGCGAAACCTTCACCGTACTCGACGAAAAGGACAATGTTCTGCTTCCGTCAATGCTTTATACCGACCCCAGAGGCAGCGAGGAGTGTGCTGAACTTTGCAGTAATTTGGGAGAGGATAAGCTTACATATATTTCAGGCGTAAAACCGCACCAGATGTACAGTCTTCCAAAAATTATGTGGATAAAGAAAAACCGACCGGAGGTATTTTCAAAAATAAAACGTATTCTGCTTATGGAGGACTATATCGTCTATATGCTTACGGGAAATTCGTACATAGATTACTCCCTTGCGGCAAGAACCATGGCACTTGATATACGAAAAAAATGCTGGAGTGACGAAATCCTTGATGCCGCCGGAATAGACAAAAAGCTCTTGTCCGAGCCTGTGCCTGCCTTTAACGTTGCAGGAGAGATAAAGCCGGATATTGCAGAAAAACTTGGCATAAGCTCGTCCATAAAGATTATTAACGGAGCTCACGACCAGGTTGCAGCAGCTGTCGGTTCAGGTGTTTTTGAAGCAGGTCAGGCTATTGATGGCACAGGTACTGTTGAATGTGTAACTCCCGTATTCGACAGCATTCCTGAAACAAAAACTCTCTACGATGAAGGCTATTCGGTTGTGCCGTACATTTTTGACGGAACTTATGTGTGCTATGCCCTCTCATTCACAGGCGGTGCTACACTCAAATGGTTCAGGGACAATTTTGCCCCGCAAAAATCCTATGCAGAGCTTGATTCTTCAGTCAAGCCCGAACCAACAGAAATTCTCATCCTTCCCCACTTTGCAGGGGCGGCAAATCCGTATATGGACAACGATTCAAAAGCGGCAATGATAGGACTTTCTCTTGAGCATACGGATGCAGATATATACAAGGCTCTTATGGAAGGCGTAACCTATGAAATTATGACCAACATTGAGCATCTCGAAAGTTTTGGAATAACTCCCAAAAAACTTTTTGCAACAGGCGGCGGAGCGTCCTCTGATGTATGGCTTCAGATAAAGGCGGATATTCTCAACCGACCCGTAACCGCACTTCTCGCAAAAGAAGCAGGTGCCTGCGGAACTTGTATGATGACAGGCGTTGCGATTGGTATATACAAAGATTTATACGAAGCAAAAGAAGTATTCGTGAAGGAAAAGAAAACCTTCACACCAAACCCCGAAAACTCAACAATTTACAAAAAATACTACAATACGTATAAAAACATCTACAACGCGGTAAGACCAATTGTTGCAGAAATAAAATAACAGAAAACAGGTGAAAAAATGTTAGTCAGTCTTAAGGAAATCTTAAAAGTAGCAGAAGCAAGAAAATGTGCAATAGGTTCGTTCAATACGCCCAACCTTGCAAGTATGAGAGCTGTTATCGGAGCGGCAGAGGAACAAAAAATGCCGGTTATCATAATGCACGCCCAGATTCACGAAGAAATGAACGTATGCAAAATCGAAGAAATTGCCCCAATAATGCTCTTTATGGCAGAAAAGGCATCTGTGCCCGTATGTGTTCATCTTGACCACGGAACAGATATGTCTTATGTCAAGCGTGCAATTGATTTGGGATTCACTTCTGTAATGTATGACGGGTCAGAGCTTGAAAGAGAGCTGAACTATGCAAATACTTCAATCGTTGTAGAAATGGCAAGCAAGAAGGGTGTTTCTGTTGAAGCTGAAATCGGCTCTATGGGTGCAAGAGAAGGCGGCGGAGCAGGCGGCGAAAGTATTTATACTGACCCGGACGACGCAAAGGATTTTGCAGAAAAAACAGGAATTGATGCTCTTGCCTGTGCATTTGGTACAGCCCACGGACTTTATACAAAAGCTCCCAAGCTTGACTTTGACCGTCTGAAAAAGATTGGACAGATGGTTTCAATCCCCCTTGTTATGCATGGCGGAAGCGGCGTTAATCCCGCTGACTATATGAAATCAATTGAGCTTGGTATAAGAAAAATCAATTGCTATACTTACATGGCAAAAGCCGGCGGTACAGCAGTTTCAGAACTCAAAAAAGATATGCTCTATCACGATATTGAGCTTGCGGCAACAGCTGCAATGCGTGAGGATGCAAGCAAGTCAATCGGATTCTTCTCAATGCCCCAGAGTCCCGAATACGCACAGTACACAGAAAGCTCCGGCGCAAACGTAGACGAAATTGTGAAACGTATTTTGGAAAATATGAACAAATAAAAACATTATCTTATATAGAAAAAAGGGCTGTTGCAAAATGAAAAAGAGCAGGTCGGCGTGGAAACCGAACCCTACAAATTGTGTCACAAAAAACGAGTGCACAATATATGTAGGGGACGGGTTCCATCCCGTCCCAAAAATTTCATTTTACAACAGCCTCTTTTATTAATAACAAATACTTATTTCTTTACAGTAAGCTTTTTCATTACAATCGGCTCAACAGGTGATGCCATTTCACCCATTGCATTTGCGGTTCTTTCAACCTTCAGGAAGTCTTCAACAACGTCCATCCCCTCAACAACCTTTCCGAATGCGGCATAATTGCCGTCAAGGAAGGATGCATCATCGTAGCAAATAAAGAACTGACTTGATGCGCTGTCGGGGTGACTGCTTCTCGCCATTGAAATTATACCTTTGGTGTGAGAAAGGGTGTTTTTTTCGAAACCATTCCCTGCAAATTCTCCCACAATATTATGCTCTGCACCGCCGGCACCCGTACCATCAGGATCACCGCCCTGAGCCATAAAGCCCTCAACTATTCTGTGAAAGCCTACTCCGTTATAAAATCCCGATTCCACCAAAGCCACAAAATTCGCAACAGTCTGCGGTGCATATTCGGGATAAAGCTCAATTTTGAACTTTTTCCCGTTTTCCATTTCAACAGTTACAACAGGATGTCCTGAAGGAATTTTTTCGTATGTTTTCACGGCTTCCTGAATCTTTTTTGCTTCCTCCTCTTGCTGTTTTCTTGCTGTTTCTTCAGCTTCCTCAGCAATAGCTATGATTTCAAGCAAAATACTGTCCACGCGGTTCATAATCACAACAGCCTCAGCACGTGTTCCTCCGTCGGATGCATTCAGATTTCCGTTCTCGTCACCTGTCATAATACCAAGATTGAAGGAATTATTTATGTTTTCAGCAACAACCTGAGAATACGTGTTGCTTATCTCCTCTACGTCACCATAGGTTTTTTCCGATGGTCTACCCTCAACACCGCAGACATTGCGAATAACAGAGCTGACAAGGTAAGCCATTTCCCATCTGCCTATTGGCAAATCAAAATCTGCCGCTGTCATTTTCCCGGGAATAATTCCATTCACAGCAGATTCTTCGTCAAGAGGCATATACATTGCCTGAAGCGCAAAGTTATAATACTTTGATGCCCAGTGAGCGCCGTCAGCCATTTCCTCAGGCACAGCAACTTCTGCTCTTTCGCAAACAATCGAAACCAGCATTTTCAAAAATTCCGCACGTGAAATAGCGTCATCAGGACGAAATCCACCGTCAGGGTCACCATTAACCATTCCGCTTTCAAAAGCCTTTTCTATTTCCGCCTCTGCCCAATGTCCCGAAACATCCGCAAAAGGATGAGCAAAAACTGAAATACTGCAAATAATTGATGCCAGCAAAAGTCCGGCAATAAGTCTTCTCATAAGTTTTCTCCTTTTTGTCCAAAAATATATAACACACCAAAAAGCTTGGCTATAATCTTTCAAAGAAGCTTTTCATTTCCAAATTCATTTTCTTTCTCTACCGATTATTATTCAACAATAGTTACGCTTTCCATAACAATAGGCTCTACCGGCGATGCAAGCTCACCCATGGAGTTATATGTTCTCTCAACATCCAGAAAACCATCAACAACATCCATGCCTTCAACAACCTTTCCAAAAGCCGCATACTGACCGTCAAGGAAGCTGGCATCGTCATAGCAGATAAAGAACTGACTTGATGCACTGTCCGGATTCATACTGCGTGCCATTGAAATAACACCTCTTGTGTGAGAAAGTGTGTTTCCTTCAAAGCCGTTTGATGCAAATTCACCTGGAATTTCAACACCGCTGCCGCCCATACCTGTACCTTCGGGGTCACCGCCCTGAGCCATAAATCCCTCAACAACTCTGTGGAAGCCTACACCGTCATAGAATCCGTCTGTAACCAAATCAACGAAATTCTGAACCGTCTGGGGTGCGTACTCGGGATAAAGCTCAATAACGAACTCTCCGCCGTTTTCCATTTTTACCAATACCTTTACATTTTCTGTCATTGTTTTTCCCTCCTGAAATGTCTTTATAATTTTATCTTTTGACAGTTACACTTTTCATAACAATAGGTTCAACCGGTGTCGCAGCTTCACCCATTGTGTTTGCGGTTCTCTCAATCTTGAGGAACTCATCAACAGTCTCCATCCCCTCCGTAACCTTACCAAAGGCGGCATAATCCCCGTCAAGAAATGTTGCATCGTCATAGCAAATAAAGAACTGACTTGATGCACTGTCCGGATGACCGCTTCTCGCCATTGAAACAACACCCCTGGTATGCGAAAGAGTGTTTTGAACAAATCCGTTCGATGCAAACTCACCAACAATATTACTTTCACTACCGCCCATACCTGTGCCTTCAGGGTCACCGCCCTGAGCCATAAAGCCCTCAACAACCCTGTGGAAGCCTATACCGTCATAAAAACCTTCTTCCGCAAGTGCCACAAAGTTTGCAACAGTCTGTGGTGCATACTCGGGATAAAGCTCCATTTTGAAGGACTTTCCATTTTCCATTTCAACAGTCACAACGGGATGTCCTTCAGGGATTTCTTCATAAGTTTTCACATTTTCTCCAAGCTGTTGTGGTTGTGCTGAGCCTTGCTCCGTTTGCGTGCTTGAAGCCTCATCACCCTTGGGCATAAGAGCACCCGTAGCCCCGATAATGAAAAGCACAACAAAAACAACAAAAGCCACCACTCCGATAATACCCCAAACCCATTTTGAAGTATTTTTTTTCTTTTTGTTGTTTTTTTGATTTTTCTTGTTTGCCATTTCCACAGCCTCCGTTTCGACATAAAATACCATTCTTGTTATAATTGTAATTCTTATTCTTTTTTTTGTCAATACTAAGAATGTTACAATTTAATTAATTTTTGCAATAAGCTATTGTTTTTAAAAGAAAATTGTGGTAATATAATAAAAGTATTCTTATGCATTACACATCGCACTCCCGTGCGATGAACAAAGTAAAACAGGAGGCGATTATTTGAAGTTCTTACGAGGCATTAGCTTCTATTTAATTGGCGCTTTAATTATTCTGGCAATTATGGTAATGGTAACAATGCCGGATGAATCAACGCAGTACGTATATTCCGACCTTTTGACAATGATTGAAGGCGAACAGATCAAGGAAATGCAAGTCGTTGACACAAATGTTTTTGCAACCCTGAACGACGGAACCAAAATTGAGGTGGAAACTCCGGGTATAGTTATGCTTTATGCATCTGTGGGCGATGAGATTGACCGACAGATTGCGGCAGGAACCCTGAAGGTGGACACTCCTGAACCGGCAACACCACCATGGTGGCTCAGTTTTCTCCCCTCTTTGGGTCTCATAATCATTATGATTGTTTTCTGGGTATTCTTTATGAAACAATCTCAGGGCGGCGGCAAGGGTGTTATGTCCTTCAGCAAAAGCCGTGCAAAAGCATCCATCGACGAAAAGAACAAGAAAACCTTTGACGATGTCGCAGGCGAAGATGAGGAAAAAGAAGAGCTTCAGGAAATTGTTGATTTTCTCAAGAACCCCGGAAAATTCCGTGAGCTTGGTGCAAGAATTCCCAAGGGCGTTCTTCTTGTGGGACCTCCCGGAACGGGAAAAACTCTTCTTGCGAAGGCAGTTGCCGGAGAAGCAGGAGTTCCCTTCTTCTCGATTTCAGGTTCAGACTTTGTAGAAATGTTCGTGGGTGTTGGTGCATCCCGTGTACGTGACTTGTTTGAACAGGCAAAGAAGTCCGCTCCCTGTATTATTTTTATTGACGAAATTGATGCAGTGGGACGTCAAAGAGGTGCAGGTCTCGGCGGCGGTCACGACGAAAGAGAACAAACCCTCAACCAGCTCCTTGTTGAAATGGACGGTTTCGGTGTGAACGAGGGCGTAATTGTCCTTGCGGCAACAAACCGCCCCGATATTCTCGACAGTGCACTTTTGAGACCCGGTCGTTTTGACCGTCAGGTGCTTGTAGATGTTCCTGACGTGAAGGGCAGAGAAGCTATTCTCAATGTTCACGCAAAAGGAAAACCCCTTGCAGAAGATGTTGAGCTTGACGTACTGGCAAAGGAAACAGTCGGTTTCACTGGTGCTGATCTTGAAAACCTTATGAACGAGGCAGCGCTCCGTGCCGCAAGACATGGTGCAAAAACAATAACAATGTTTGACCTTGAAGAATCAATTATGAAGGTTCTTGCGGGTCCTGAAAAAAGAACCCGAAAGATTACTGAAAAGGACAAACGTATTACTGCTTATCACGAAGCAGGTCACGCAGTTGTTCAGAAAATGCTTCCAACTCAGGACAGAGTTCAGCAGATTTCGATTATCCCCCGAGGCAGAGCCGCAGGTTATACAATGTCACTTCCCAAGGACGATTCATCACATATGTCCAAAACAGAAATGCTGGAAGAAATTGTATCACTTCTTGGCGGACGTGTTGCAGAAAGCATCTTCCTTGAAGACATCTGCACAGGTGCATCAAACGATATTGAGAGAGCAACAGCGATTGCCAAAAATATGGTTACACGCTTTGGTATGAGTGAGGTTTTGGGAACAAGAGCCTTCTCAAACAGCAACGACGAAGTATTTATCGGCAGAGATTTGGGACATACCCAGAATTACAGCGAGGATGTTGCTGCAAAGATTGATGCGGAAATCAAGCGCATAATAGATGAATGTTATGCACGCTGTGAAGAAATCCTGAAAGCAAATGCACCTGCTGTTGAAGAAACAGTTGCGTTGCTTCTTGAAAAAGAAAAAATTGACGCTGACGATTTTGATGCAATTTTCGGCGAAACTCCGAAAAAAAGCGACGATACAGTTTCCGCAAAAGATGAAACTGAACCTGTTGACAGCACTGAAGAAAACAACTAAAAACAAAAAGGGGCTGTAACAAAATGAAAAAAGAGCGGTTCGGCGTGGAAACCTAACCCTACAAACTGTATTACGAATATAACGTGTACAAATATGTGTAGGGGACGGGTTCCATCCCGTCCCGGGAATTTCATTTTGCTACAGCCTCTTAATCTATATACGAAAGGCAGTTTATATGAAAAAAGAATTCCAAATCAATTGTCCTGCAAAAATAAACCTTTCCCTTGATGTGGTGAACCGCCGTGAGGATGGTTATCACAACCTTTCAATGATAATGCAGGAAATAAAGCTTTATGACACGCTTACCCTTGTTGCTGAAGAAGGAAGCGGCATTACGCTTACGGCAAATCTCCCATCAGTACCCACTGACGGCAGAAACCTGATAGTGAAGGCGGCAAATCTATTTTTTGAGAAAACAGGGCTTTCCGCAAAGCTCAACATACATCTTGAAAAAACAATCCCTATGGGAGCTGGTCTCGGTGGAGGTTCAACAGATGCTGCAGGCACCCTTACGGCACTGAATACTATGTTCGGTGAACCCCTTGACATCAACACCCTTGCCCCTATGGCAAAAAAGCTTGGAGCTGATGTTCCATTCTTCCTCTACGGCGGATGTATGCTTGCTGAAGGAATTGGTGAAAAGCTTACACCTGTTACGCCTCTCACCAATGCATACATAATTCTCGCAAAGCCTCCAGTCCACGTTTCAACAGCTTATGTATACAAAAATCTTGTACTCGATGAAAATACCGTTCACCCCGATACAAAGAAGGTTCTTGAAGCAATGGAAACAGGAGACCTTGAGCTTTTGGCAAAATCAGCAGGAAACGTTCTTGAGACTGTCACAGCAAAGAATTATCCCGAAATTGAAGCATACAAAAGCAGAATGCTTCGCCACGGTGCCGAATATTCCCTTATGAGCGGAAGCGGTTCCTCGGTGTTTGGTGTTTTCAAAGATGAAGTCTCTGCAAATGCCGCACTAGCTGAATTCAAAAGCATCACCAAAGAAGCTTATGTTGTATAAAAAAATCCTCGCAATTCCGCGAGGATTTTTTCACTACTTAACGCTGTAAGTACCTTTTACCATAACAATAACATCCGTTTCCGCCTTGAAGCCTCTTCCGTCACCAACAGGTACAATGAGCAAATGATTCGGAGGCATCTGGCTTCCGTTTGCAATATCATAGCCGGAGGTTGTGTCTGCAAGACCACCCTTTGCAGTTGCAAGAACAGTAGCCGTTCCCATTCTGAGAATAACCTCTGTGCCAGCATCACAAAGAACCGTCGCGCCCTTGTCCACATTGACAACCATGAACCTTTCAGCTGCTCCCGTAGAGGAGCTTTCTGAACTACCAAGCCCTGAAAGCTTGCTTTCAATCAGGTTCTCGATTTTGGGCATAAGAACATTGTCTATATAGGATTTAGAGATAAGGGGGTCGCCTTCTGTTCCGGGATCTGCAAGTGCCACCGTGAACATCATAAGCATACAAACAACCGCCATAGCCGCCAAAAACTTTCTTCTTCTCTTCATAGCAAAAACCTCCTATTAATTTTATTGTATCACAAGCAGAAGGAAAGTGCAAGAAAATAATTCCCATTAAGTTGCAAATTATGAAAACAAAGTCATAGAATGTCCGCAAACCTCGAAAACACCTTACTTCATGTTTTCGAAAACTGTCCTTATTTTTTCCTTTGCATAACTGTATTCCTCATCGTCATACCAGTAATGTCTTGATTTTTCCAGCACATCTATATCAAATGCCGTATTTTTTTTGAGATACCGAAGCGCAGTTGGTGAAACCATTTCGTCACAGCCCGACTGAAAAGCGTGTGTTTGTATTTTCACTTTTCCAATACTCCGTCTCACCGTTCTGATGAGAGCCAAAAGTTCAATACTCCTGGGAATCCAGCCTATGTGATGAATCAGAGATTTGTCGGATTCAATGCTGAAAACTGTCTTTTCGGTCTCTGCAATTGCCTTGTTTTTCGAATTCCGTCCAAGAATAACCCTGAGTACAATAGCAAACATAGACGGTTTCCACAGCACCTTTACCGGAACGGCAAAGAATATCATCCTCCTGATATTCCCCGGTTTTTTCAAGGAGGCTTCAATAGAAAGAAGAGACCCCATTGAATGTCCGACAACAACCACATTTTCATATTCACCTTCAAATTCTTCAAGAGTCTCCACAACCTGATTACGCCACTTTTTCATGGAAGTATGTGAAAAATCCGAAACCCCCTTGCCGTGTCCGTCAAGAAGAATATTGTACACCGACCACTCCTCAGGAATAATATCAATCAATCCGTCAAAAAATCTGGGAGAGCCGAGTATTCCGTGAATCAGCAGTACAACTGTTTTTTTATTTTCCGAAAGCCTGATGTATTGTCTGTGATTCATATTTCCAGTCCCTCCCAAATTATTCCTTTATATTATATTATCACAAATAATTCATATTGTAAACATATTCCAACAGAAAATGGGCAAAGTTTCCCCTTGCCCATTTGGTATTATATAATTTTAATTATAGTATCCCAGAAAATATTTCTTTGCTTCCTCCAACCGATTTTGTGCCACACTTCCTATATATCTGCTTTTTTTCTGGGATTCCGTTTCTCCGCTTGTATTATGAAGGATTAATATTTTGTTAAAGTTAGAACTTATGTGAACCATAACAGCTTCCATACCTACCGGAGACGGAGATTTGACCCCATTTTCATAATCCTTCATATACATTGTATCATTGTAATACCAACCACTGAAATCATGTGCATAATCACCGGCGTTGTTTTCTGAATGTGATTGTCCTGTATAATGCAACAGTTCACCATAGGAAAAAGTTTTTGTGTCAGTACTTACTGTGATTGTTCCGGACATTTTGTTGTTCAAAAACAAAAATCTCAAATAGGTCATATCAAGAGTAATATCCACCGTCTCCCCGTTTTCTGTATTTACACCATAATATGTTCTGTAAACTTTTTGTGGAAACGGCAACAAAGAAATCAAAAGAATTATCACAACACTTCCAATTATCCATTTCTTTTTCATAGATACCACCCTCTAAATACATCAGCAATCCGCAAAGCTGAACTTGATTTTCATTGTTTTTTCTTCTCCGGGTGCAAGGAACTTCAAAATTCCTTTTTCGCGCATAACATCTCTGCCGTCAGGATAACAGTTTGCAGGCTCAAGTCCGAGAACATATTCATATTCCCCCATCATCTTCCATTCGGTGAAGCAATCCAGATTGCTTCTGTCAAAGGTCATACGAAGCTCCGTGCTTATATCAGGGTTTTTCAGCACAACATCGGGTTCTTTGTCGAAGGTGTGATAATAACACTGTTCAACAAAATCTCTTTCCGGCACTATCATTTTGTCCCACTTGTCTATGTCTTCAGCCGCATGCGCATCTCTGGGTTCAACCTTTGTGGAAGAAACCTTCAAAACTGAATTTTCGCTAAGCAGAGGATAACCCATATTGCAATGATACAAAATCATAAAGGGGGTTTCCTTGCACCCGATATTTTTCACAGTGTCTGTTATTTCAAGAGTATTTTCTTTGAGACCGCAACAGTATTCCCGTGTGAGAAGAAATTGTTTTCCAAACACGGCTCCGTCACGGATAACCGCCTTGATTCTTATGTAATCTTCATCCACTGTATAGGAATGCTGTTCGCTGGGTACATGGGAAATATTTCCGTGAAGCGGAAGCTCTTCACCGTCATCGGTACAAGGACTTCCCACGGCGCTGAGACCGCAGGTAGTCAAAAATCCTGCCGTAAATGACTTCAAAAAACCTGCCCCCACATTGTCATAATACTGAGCCCCAACCATGCCGCACGGTGCAATATATGCCATACTGTTTCCCTTGTAGAAAAGATAAGGAATATCCGCACATCTGTCCAAAGATACAGTAAAATCAAGTCCTATACCATTTTTCACTTCGAGAAGTCTCATTCCGTCAGCCTTTCCTCCAACCATCCTTGTTTCACGTACTCCGAAAAGCTGGCTCGGATGTCCGATGTACTTGTTCATTTTTATACCCCCATATGTATTTTTATTTATTTCTTGTCTTGCTGAGAAGCCATTCCAGCAAGCTTTTATTATATGCATTTTCCCATACATCATGTCCAACTCCGTCAACACGGGTATAAGTTATATCAGCCCCGTGATTTTTCAGACTTTGTACCATTTCGTCCGATTGGTTAGGGCTTACGACACTATCCTCTGACCCATGAAAAGCCCATATTGGCATTTTAAGAACACCTGCGTTCCAAGCCATACCGCCGCCGCATACAGGTGCAATCGCCGCAAACAGGTCAGGTCTTGCCATTGCTGTGTACCATGTTCCAAAGCCGCCCATACTGAGTCCGGTCAAGTATACTTTGTCCTCGTCAGCATCAAACTCTTCAATCAACTGTTCCACAAACCTGACAATCGACTCAACCCGTGCCGCCCAGAAAGAATTTTCAGGACACTGCGGCATAACAACAACACAATTATGTTCAGCCGATTTCAGATATTTTGAAAATCCGTGCGTGTCAACCTTTTGAAGGTCTTCTCCGCCATTTCCTCTTTCTCCCGCTCCGTGCAACTGTATAATGAGCGGAAGCTTTTTCTCACGCTTTTCGCAGGAATACTCCACAAAAGGAAATATCCATTTTTCTTCTCTATGCTCAATTCTGTTCATTGTTTCAACCATTCCTTTCCTTGTTCTTCTATATAAAATGTTTCATCTGATGCAACTGTGTAATCTTTTTTCAAAAAGTACTCTTCAACCTCTTTCTGTGTCCCACCAAAAAAGTCTCCTCCTAATTCCTTATTTCAAGCTTGAAAATACCTTCAAGCTCCTCCTCCGAAAGAACAACGTCTGCACCTTTCAGAGAATCCTCTATCTGCAAAAGAGTTCTTCCGCCAATAATCGGAAAAACTTCAGGCTTCACAAAGGAACATAATGCACCGCATATAAGGGATGCTACGCTGCAATGTTTTTTGTCAGCAAGAGCTTTTATCACTTCAAGCCTTTCAAGGTTTTCATCACAGTAATAACGTTTTCTTGCCTTTTCGGAAAGAGCCTCTTCACCCTTTTCCGCCAGCTGTGAAAAAAAGCCCTTCGCCTGAGCGGAATAAGCCGCAACAGGCATCTTTGTACTTTTGTAAAACTCAAATTCCGTCTCATCCATTCCCACAAGACCGCCACGCTCGCCCACACAGTAAGCAGGATTGAATCTAATCTGGCTTGCAGAAAACCCCGTCAGGCTGTGTTTCTTCGCATAATCATTCGCCTCTGCAATACGCTGAGCTGTCCAGTTTGATGCGCCGAATTTTTTTATTTTACCTTCCTTCACGAGCTTATCCATAATTTCAATTATCTGCCCCGCAGGCGTGTTCATATCATCACGATGCAGCCAGTAAAAATCAATTACATCAAAATCCAATGCCGACAAACTCTTTTCAACATCCAACCTTATATCAACTTCCTCCAGCCTCGGACGGTCGCTTGCATCAAAATCATAATAAGCACCCTTTGTTGCCACAAAAACTCCTTCAGGCTTTCGTTCACGGAACCATCTGCCAACAATTTCTTCCGATACACCATCAGCATAAAGCCGTGCGGTATCAATATGTGTTCCGCCCATTTCGCAAAACCTGTCCATCATCAGAAAAGCATCTGCTTCACTTATTCCATCTCCGAAATAACCTGTTCCGAGAAGAATTCTCGAGCTATTGAACCCAAACACATCAGAATATCTCATAATTATATCACTCCTGTAATTATTTTGCCTCAATATCATATTTACAAATTAATCTCTCGGTTTTTAAAATAATACTTTTTATCATGCTCATTAATTTCTCTAAGAATCCGACAAGGGTTTCCTACAGCAACTACATTAGATGGAATATCCTTTGTAACAACACTTCCTGCACCTATGACTGTATTATCTCCAATTGTAACACCTGGAACAACGGTAACACCAGCACCTATCCAACAATTTTTCCCAATTTTAACAGGTGCATTATATTGATATGCTTTTTCCCGAAGTTCCGGTAATATCGGATGACCTGCTGTAGCCAAAGTTACATTTGGGCCAATCATAGTATAATCTCCGACATAAATATGCGTATCATCAACTAAAGTTAAATTAAAATTAGCATATACGTTTTTGCCAAAATGCACATGCTTACCTCCCCAATTTGAATGAAGTGGAGGTTCTATATAACAGTCATTTCCTATCTCGGCAAACATTTTTTTGAGAAGTACCTCCCTCTTATCCAACTCCGACGGACGTGTATTATTAAAATCATATAGTTTTTCCAAACATTTTAATTGTTCTTTCATTATCTCATCATCTCCCGGCAAGTACAACTCTCCGGAATGTAATTTCTCATATTCTCTCATGCCTTTACCTCCATAAACATTTCACAAGCTTTATATGCTCATGTGAATTGCGACGCATAAGGTTTAGCTGCAACTTCTAAAGGCTCCCTTGAGGCTCCCCTTGTGTAAAGGGAGCTGTCAGCGAAGCTGACTGAGGGATTGTTTTACTGCATTATCAATATACATACAAACTTCCTCAAAGTTTTTCAAAATATCAAGATTTGATATTCTGATTACTTCTATCCCATACTGTGCTAAATACGCTGTTCTCTTTTCATCATTAACGAGACCGTCATCCTCATAGTGTTGAGAGCCATCTAATTCTATAACAATATTTGCTTTAGCACAATAAAAATCTGCTATGTATTTGCCTAACACTTTTTGCCTTGTAAACTTTATGGGATAACTTCTTAAAAAATCATACCAAAGATGTCTTTCCTCTTTAGTCATATTTTTTCTAAGTTCCTTTGCAAATGGAACTATTTTATTATTATGTTTTCTATCCATTCACAACCCCTCCGAGTTTGCTTCGCAAACCCACCTCCCCTTACACAGTGGAGGCTTTTTTTCGTTATTTTTCGACATATCCATATTGCGACACATAAGGTTTAGATGCAGGTTAAATTACACTTAATACTTCTTTATTGGTTCCATAAAAAATATCAGAACGATTGCTCATCATTTTACAAAATTCAT
>SVKC01000064.1 GCA_015068655.1 Oscillospiraceae bacterium | reverse complement strand
AGCTCAAAGATGCAGAGTTTTTACCTCTCGTACACCCAAACTGCAGATGCACTGCCCAAATTCTTGATGACAAAAACAAAGCTGTTGCCACGGTTGACAGTAAAGCTATCGAAGAACAATTGGGAAAGACAGAAAATACCAAAGGAATGGGCTTTTTGGATTATGTAAGTGCCTTGCTTTCAGCAGCGGCATTAGTTCCGGGAATTGACAGCCTTGTAGATTTAATTTCAATACCTGTTGACTTGCTCAGGGGTGACTTAATTTCTGCGGGATTTGATTTAGTGGGAATAGTTCCATTTATTGGCGAAGTTGGTGATGCAGGTAAGGCTCTTAGAATAGCAGATAAGGCAAGCGATGTTACAAAGGCTGTCAATAAAGGTTCAAGTTTTAGTGATTTTCCTAAAAGATTACATTTGGGTAAGCAAGGGAAACATATAGTAGGGCATAATAATTATCAAAAGGGAAAAAGCATGCTTGAGATTTCTCTAGATGATGCACAAGACTTAATTGACAAATACAGTGGAAAAGGTTAAAAAATTGGAGTGAATAGAGAACGAATAAATTTTGAAAAAATAATTGGTGATTACATAGATCCCCAAACGGGTAAATCTTATAAAACAACAGTCGGAACAATACATTATTCAAAAACAGGAACACATATTGTTCCTGAACGACCAATTGATTGGAGGGATTAAATATGTATTTTTTAAACGAAAAAGAGGAGAAAATAATAGGTAAATTCTTAAATAGTACTAACAGCATTCAAGGGAAAGAACTAAATCTAATATGGGATGATGGTAGTCAAGCGAACGCACTATATGATTCTTATATAGAAGATGAATCGGATTTTGAAATTGATGAAGATGGTTATGAAGAATTTTGGTCATTTGTTTTCAAGGTAATTAGAGCTGATACTAACGTGCCCATTGAGATTACAGAAGATAATTATTTTTTGATAAATTATCGTAATTTTCCTAAAGAAATTATTGCTAACGGGAAAAAGATTAATTAAGTAAGACGATGGGTTATAAAACCGATATAGTGAATGATTAAACCTCTGCATCTATTATGTAGCCGAAAGGCAGAAAAAAGCATCGACTTATATCACTTCACCATTGGATGTCTTTTTTTAAACTAAATCCGGCTTGCGACGTAATAAATCTGCTGAGCAGATGAAATACGTCTGCCGTTATATCACAAAATTAAGACTTAAAAAGATTGCATTTTTATGAAATATTTTCTTGAAATTTAGCGGCTTTTGTGTTAGTATACATTTTGTATTTTTTATTTATCAAAGAGTATATATGGAGGAACTTATGCAGGCTTTATCTTATATTTTAAGTGTATTGGGTTTGGTTTCGATGATTGCCGCATCTTTGACAAAGGGGGAGAAAATGAAAAAAATACTTTTCCTTGTCTTTTGTGGTAATTTTTTGGTGCAACAAGTTACTTAATCGGAGGCAGTGGAATAAACGGTGCAGCGTCATGTTATCTGGGCGGTGTACAATCGATTATAAACTATTTTTTTGATTCAAAAAATAAACCTCTTCCTAAATGGCTGATTTCACTTTATGCGGTGGCCATAATTGCACTGAATATTTGGGTGGGAGGAGTTTCTTTCCTTGGTATACTTGTGATTGTTGCATCTCTTACTTTTATTATGTGTATTGGACAGAAAAACGGGGCAAAATATCGTTTCTGGACGATTGTAAATATGAGTTTGTGGTGCGTATATGATATTTTGTCAAGGTCGTTTGGTGCACTTGTTACACATATTCCACTTTTGTTATTCACTGTGGCAGGAATGATTATTCATGACAGAAATAATAAGTGAAAAAGTTTATGATATTTAAAAACTGAAAGTTATGAACAATCTTTGTGTTATGGCTTTTATTATACGTCAAAAACACCGTTGGAAATTTCCAACGGTGTTTTTGTTAAGCTTTTTAAGAAATTAGCATTCTTCTGCAGCTTTCTTTTTGTAGATTTCGTATCTTTCAATAAGGTCTTTTTCAGCCTTGTCGAAGAGCTGTGCTGCAACTTCGGGGAATGCTTTCTTGAGCATGAGATAACGGTTTTCGCCCTCGAGGAATTCCTTAACTGTGCCTGTTGGCTCTTTTGAGTCAAGGATGAAGGGGTTCTTGCCCTCTTCTTTGAGGAGAGGATTGTATCTCCAGAGGTGCCAATAACCTGTCTGAACAGCCTTCTTTTCCTCTGCGATTGTGTTAGCCATACCAACCTTGATACCGTGGTTGATACAAGGAGCATAAGCGATGATAAGTGACGGACCTGGATAAGCTTCCGCTTCCTTGATAGCCTTGAGTGCCTGATTCATATCAGCGCCAAGAGCGATCTGAGCTACATAAACATATCCATAAGTTGTACCAATCATACCGAGGTCTTTCTTCTTGGTCTTCATACCTGAAGCTGCAAATTTTGCAACAGCAGCAGTAGGTGTAGCTTTTGAAGCCTGACCGCCTGTGTTGGAGTAAACTTCTGTATCAACAACAAAGATGTTGATGTCTTCGCCTGATGCGATAACGTGGTCAAGACCGCCGTAACCGATATCGTAAGCCCAGCCGTCGCCACCGAATACCCACTGTGAACGTTTCACGAGGAAGTCGGTACGGTCTGCGATTTCTTTGATTGCAGGATTGCTCATATCAGCATCCTTAATGAGAGCTACGATATCCTTTGCAGCAGCCTTTGAAGCATCTGCGTTGTCCTTGCCATCAATCCATGCCTTGAATGCAGCTGCGAGTTCAGGTTTAACGATATCCATAACTGAATTCATTCTTGAAACCAGAGTGTTTCTGATTTTCTTGTTAGCAAGAACCATACCAAGACCAAATTCAGCGTTATCTTCAAAGAGTGAGTTAGCCCAAGCCGGACCCTTGCCCTCTGCGTTCTTGCAGTAAGGCATTGAAGGAGCAGAGCCACCCCAGATTGATGTACAACCTGTAGCGTTTGCAACCATCATTCTGTCACCGAAGAGCTGAGTGATAAGCTTGATATAAGGTGTTTCACCACAACCAGCACAAGCGCCTGAGAATTCAAGCATAGGTGTTGCGAACTGTGAGTTCTTTGTACTCTTTGTGATATCGATTTCATCCTGCTTTGATGAAACAGTCATAGCGAATTCCCAGTTGGGAGCTTCACATTCAACTTCTGCGATAGGCTTCATTGTAAGAGCCTTTTCCTTTGCAGGACAAACCTGAGCACAAACACCGCAGCCAAGACAGTCAAGAGGTGATACCTGAATTCTGTATTCCATACCCTGGAAGCCTGTTGCAGCCTTTGTTTCAAAGCCTTCGGGCTTGTTTGCAGCTTCGTCTGCATTAAGAAGAACAGGACGGATAGCAGCGTGAGGACAAACAAGTGAACACTGGTTACACTGGATACACTTTGTTATATCCCAAGCGGGAACGTTTACAGCAACACCGCGCTTTTCAAATCTTGAAGTACCGGTTTCAAATGTACCGTCTTCAATACCTGCGAATGTGCTTACAGGAAGCTTGTTACCAGCCTGAGCGTTTACGGGCTGAACAATGTTCTTGATGAAGTCGGGAACATTGTTTTCTTTTGTATCCTTGTCAACAGCATCCTTCCATGAAGCAGGAACATCAATCTTAACAAGAGCTTCGATAGCGCCGTCAACTGCGTCGCAGTTCATCTTAACGATTTCGTCACCCTTCTTGCCATAAGTCTTCTTGATAGCAGCCTTGATAAGCTCAACAGCCTTGTCAAAGTCGATTACGTTTGAGAGTTTGAAGAAAGCACTCTGTGTAACCATGTTGATACGGTTTGGACCAAGACCAACCTTAACTGCAACGTCTACCGCGTTGATTGTGTAGAATTCGATATCGTTTTCTGCAATGTATTTCTTAACGTTTGCGGGAAGATGTTCTTCGAGTTCTTCAGGTGTCCATACGCAGTTGAGGAGGAATGTACCGCCCTTTTTGAGGCCTTCAAGAACGTCATACTGAGTGAGATATGCAGGCTTGTGACATGCAATATAGTCAGCTTCGTCCAAAAGATATGTTGACTTGATGGGCTTTTTACCAAATCTCAAGTGAGACATTGTAACGCCGCCTGACTTCTTTGAGTCATAGTCAAAATATGCCTGAGCGTAAAGGTCTGTATTGTCACCGATAATCTTGATAGCGTCCTTGTTGGCACCAACTGTACCGTCTGAGCCAAAGCCCCAGAACTTACAACGTGTTGTGCCCTCAGGAGCTGCATTGATTTTTTCAGGAAGCTCAAGTGAGAGGTTTGTAACGTCATCAACAATACCGATTGTGAAGTTGTTCTTGGGTGCGTCTGCATCAAGATTGTTGTAAACTGCCATAATCTGTGTAGGTGTTGTGTCTTTTGAACCAAGACCATAACGACCGCCAACAATCAAAGGAGCGTTTTCTTTGCCGTAGTAAAGGTTGCAAACGTCAAGATAAAGGGGTTCACCGAGTGAACCGGGTTCCTTTGTTCTGTCGAGAACTGCAATCTTTTCAACTGTTTCAGGAATTACATCAAAGAAGTATTTAGCAGAGAAAGGTCTGTAAAGGTGAACTTTAACAACACCAACCTTGCCGCCGCGTGCGTTGATATAATCAACTGTTTCTTCAATAGCTTCGCACGCTGAGCCCATAGCAACGATAACTTTTGTTGCATCGGGTGCACCGTAGTAGTTGAAAGGCTTATACTCTCTGCCTGTAATTTTTGTGATTTCTTTCATGTAGTCAGCAACGATGTCGGGGATTGCTTCGTAGTACTTGTTTGCAGCTTCTCTACCCTGGAAGTAAATATCAGCATTCTGTGCTGTGCCGCGAAGAACGGGATGTTCAGGATTAAGAGCATTATCCTTAAATGCTTTAAGAGCATCCCAGTCAAGAAGTCCCTTGAGGTCTTCATAATCCATAACTTCAACTTTCTGAATTTCGTGTGAAGTTCTAAAACCGTCAAAGAAGTGGAGGAAGGGAACTCTGCCGCGGATTGCAGCAAGGTGAGCTACGCCACCGAGGTCCATTGTTTCCTGAACACTGCCTGATGCCAGCATTGCAAAGCCTGTCTGACGGCAAGCCATAACGTCCTGATGGTCACCAAAGATGTTAAGTGCGTGAGCAGCAAGAGCTCTTGCGCTAACGTGGAAAACTGTAGGAAGAAGTTCACCTGCAATTTTGTACATATTGGGGATCATAAGAAGAAGACCCTGTGAAGCAGTAAAGGTAGTTGTAAGAGCACCTGCCTGAAGTGAACCGTGAACTGCACCTGCAGCACCTGCTTCAGACTGCATCTCAACAACGTCAACTGTTTCGCCGAAAATGTTCTTCAGACCGTCTGCACTCCACTGGTCAACATTTTCAGCCATGTTGGAAGAGGGAGTGATAGGATAGATAGCAGCAACTTCTGTAAACGCATAGGCGCAATGT
>SVKC01000063.1 GCA_015068655.1 Oscillospiraceae bacterium | reverse complement strand
CGATATATCCTGATGGATGCGATATGTTGCCTTGCGGCAACGAGATAAAGGAATTTATATCATATCGCAACGAAACGAAGTGAAGTTATATCGAATTTGCGAAGCGAATATATCGCACGAGTGCGAGCGAGTATATCGCCAATAAAATAAAAATATCCTTATGGTTCGGCTTTTTCAAAAACCGCATGCCGCAAGGCACTGCGGTTTTTCTGTTTTTTCTCAAATATTTTTTTGAATTTGTCCTTTTTGTGTCACACAACGCTTTGCAGGGGTTTTAATTGTCTCCCTTTAATACCCAATTTTCGTCATAGCCAAACTCCATGGCTATTACTTTCGCAAGCATAGGAGAAATATCCTTGTTCCGTTCTGTGCCTGGTCTGCTGTTGCCGGTCAGAATATAGATATAATTCCTTGTGATACCAACTCGTTTTGCAAATTCGGCTTTTGAAATATTTTGCTCTTCGATAATTTTATTTAATCTTTCACCAAGCGTCATATCTATACTATTTCTCCTTTGCAGCAGATTCATTTATTGCTTTCGAATACTCAATCAGTTGCTTTCGGGATGAAACACCAAGCTTTCCATAAAGGTTTTTGTTATGGAACTTCAAAGTGTTTTCCACAATATTCATTTCTTTCAAAACCTCTTTTGTAGATTTTCCTGCAATGTATAAGTTGTAAATCGCACGCTCGGAAGGAGTCAAATGCGGAAGCTGTTCTATGATAAATTTACAATGCTCAAGAAATTCCGGAGAATCTTTTTTTAATTCATTCTTGACTGTTTCCGTCTGGGTTGTAATTTTTGCCTGAAGTGAAGAAACAATGAATTCCTGATGCTGAATCATCAGATATGCACTGATTAAGAATAGCTCAGTTATTATGTACGATACCGACAAAAATTCAAAGTCAATACGCACAAGCTGTTCAAGGAGCCAGACGCAGATGTTCACAAACACTGCAACAATCAAAACAACAGCGTGTGCAACAGATTCGAGCTTTCTCTTTGCAATTGCGTGAATTATTATGGAAATCATAATGAGGAAATAACTCATCAAGTAGAAAAGATACAGGCAATGAAGGGAGCCATATTCTTTGTTCAAGACAGAAACGCCGCCTACGATTTCAAGGGTAACAGACTTGTAATAAATATCAAGGTAACCGGGGCTTGCCGCAACAAAAAACACTATAACAGAAATTGCCGCAAGTACGCAAGGAACCCATTTTTTGTAGCTTAGTCTGGAAACCTTCAGAATTATCATAATCATTGACAAAGGAAGAAAAACAGACCCAAGATAGGCTATTCTGTTTGACATCAGAGCCATCTCCAGAGTTTTTGAAACGGATAATATAAAATATCCAATGTTCACAATGAAAACAGAAGTAAAAAGTATAAAAAACCATACTTCTTTCTTTTTAATTAAAGAAAAATACCCCGCAAGCATAAGCAAGGACAAAAAACTTGTCGCACCATAAATAATTGACATACTTGTAGTTTTATCTCCGATAGAGCTACACCCGCATAGTAGTAATAATATAAATAGCATACATAAAATGCCGAAGCATAATTTTTTCATAAAAACTTCTCCCTCTATCGCTTTTTGATAAGCAAAAATGGTCATCCCACACCAAAACCCACACTTTTTCCCACACTATTTTTGAAAAAACTTGGATTTCCCACACTAAAACTTTGTGAAAGTGTGGGGACTTTTTTAAGACTTGCTACTATAATGTAAATTACAGGATTAACAACAAGGTTATAAATAACTTTTCTTCTGTTGAAGATTTTTTGGAGTATCCCTGTTCTGCATATAATACCAACGAAAACAAATTTTGCCCTTAAATCTTCTTAATATTTTATCACAAAAAGTTGATTCAGTCAATCTATAGTAAAAAACTTTACGCGATGTGTTGAAAAATTTTTCGAAGGAGCTGAGGATATTGAACAGAAAGAAAAATACAGCTGATTACAAAATCATAAAATATGAAGACGGAAATCGCTATGAATTTTATTGTGAGTTGTCTCATGCTCTGGTTTGTGCAAGTGAACACGTAAGTGCAAAAAATGACGAGGAAGAGTTGATTCTTGCATGGGAAAATTACGGAAGAAGCCATTTCAATCAATGTCACAAATGCGGCAAATGGGTGACGGGCGCAATGTACAATCCCGATGTTCTTTCCTGTGTACAGTGTACGCCCCTTGAAGATTATCCGAAATATTGTCCCGGGTGCGGAGCCAAAACCCAAGACCCATCCAATTATTGCCACATCTGCGGAGTAAAGCTTTTTTACGGAGGTGAATAAGAAAATGAAAAAACAGAATGCAATTAGAAAAAAATCGCTTTTTCATTTTGGGTTTGGAGTTGACATTATGAAGCATTCGGTGGTGTGCAGAGAGTGCAAATCCTTGGAGCCAAGCAACAGAATGTTTTGCAGCAAATGCAGTTCCAAATTACCAAAAAAAAACTTATATGATTTGTATAAGTCCTATCATATGTGCTGCGAAAAATGCGGTACAGTTCTTTCAAGCTCTATGCATTTCTGCCCCCGTTGCGGAATAAGAGTGAAGCTTGCAGAAATGGTTGCAGCCAAGTAAAGGGAGGTGAAATGAATGGATACAATACAAAATTACAAATGTCCTTGTTGCACAGCACCCCTTGTCTTTGATGCAGGGACACAAACTCTCATCTGTGGGTCTTGTGACAATACTTTTCCATTGGAAACCATAGAGCAAATGGCAGAGGGAACGGCTGATTCAGGCGGCAGCTCAAAATATGACTGGGAAAACTATACGCCGAGAAGCTATGAGGATGCCAATGACATAACCCTTGCCAACTACTCCTGCCCCTCTTGCGGAGCAGAGATTTCAGGCGATGATACACTCGGTTCAACAGTTTGTCCTTATTGCGGCAATTCGACCATTATCAAGGGACAGTTTGAAGGAACCCTGAAGCCTGATTACATAATCCCGTTCAAAATCAACAAGAAAGAGGCAATTACAGTCTTTGAAAATGATTTCAAAAATGCACCGTTTTTGCCTGATGAATTCAAAAACAAGAAGAAAATTGAAGAAATGGCCGGTGTTTATGTTCCATTCTGGATGTTTGACTGTGACTGTGATGCGGCAGTCAGTTACAATGCAGAGAGAGTAACTGCATGGAGCGATGCAAATTACAATTACACAAAAACTGATTACTTTAAGCTGTTCAGAAGCGGTAGCATCGGCTTTGCCAATATCCCTGTTGATGCATCAAAAAAGGCTGAAGACAGCTATATGGAAGCAATAGAACCCTTCCACTATGAAGACGCTGTTGATTTTAACGGAGCATATCTTTCAGGATACTTGGCAGACAAATATGATGTATCGGCAGAGGAAAGTATTGACAGGGCAAATGAACGAGTTAAAAACTCAACCATCGAGGCTTTCAATGACACGACCAATCGTTATACGGCGGTTATTCCCGAAAGCTCCAGAGTTGGCTTCTCAAACGGCAAGATAAGGTACTCTCTCCTTCCTGTTTGGATGCTGAACATCAAGTATATGGATAAAACATATAAGTTCACCATCAACGGTCAGACAGGCAAAGTGGTGGGAGAATATCCTGTTGACAACAAGAAAAAGTGGAAGTATTTCTGGAAGGTTGCGGGTATTGCATACATCGTTGCGGCAGCCATTGGCTGGATGCTGCTGCATTAAGGGGGGTGGTCAAAGTATGAAAAAAGTTTTTTCTTGTGTTTTGCTCTTTCTGGTCTCCCTCTCCCTTCTTCTGCCTGTGTATGCGGCATTTGAAAATCCACCAATTGCAGATGAAGCCGGATACCTGATGCAGTCAGAGCTTGCAAAGCTTTCCGAAAAACTTGACAAAGTTCGTGAAAAGTATAACTTTGAAGTGGCGATTTATACAGAAAGTGATATGACATCGGCTACTGCAGAGGAATCCGCAGATGATATTTTCGATTATCAAGGCTACGGTGCAGGTGAAAAGGACGATGGAATTTTGCTTTACATCTGCTCGGACACTCGTGAATATCACTTTTCGACACACGGCAAGGGTCTTGAGTACTTTAATACAAATGGACTAAAATATTTGGAAAGCAAAATTGTACCGTATCTTTCGGAAAATGATTACTATGAAGCATTTGAGACTTACATTGAAACATCGGAAGAGCTTCTTGCAATGGCAAAAAGCGGTAAGCCATATAATGAAAAGCAGCACAGCACAAAATACCTGATTGGTGTTATTGTTCTCTGCCTTGTTGCACCGCTTTTAATCGCATTCTGGATGATGCAAAAAAAGCTCAAAAAGATGAAAACAGCAATAGCAAATAATTATGCAGCAAATTACATAAAGCATGGAAGCATGAAAATTAATGTTTCAAGAGATTTGTTTCTGTATTCAAGAGTTACCAAAACAGAAAAACCGAAATCAAACTCGGGAACACATACTTCATCGTCAGGCAGAACTCACGGCGGACGAGGCGGAAGTTTTTAATTTGGAGGGAAATTATGAAAAGATTTTTATCACTTATTTTATGTTTAACAATGATTTTGAGCCTTGCATCGGTTGCAAATGCGGAGCATTATTCTAATTTTGCCGATGTAACGCCCGACAGTTGGTACTATGAAGATGTTGATAATGCCGTAAGGCTTGGTATCATCAACGGAAAAACCGATACAACCTTTGCTCCTGAGGATAATCTTACTTATGCCGAAGCAATAAAGCTTGCAGCTTGTATGTATCAGCTTTACAAGGACGGAAGCGTGTACCTTCTGTCAGGAGGAAATCCTTGGTATCAAATTTATGTTGATTATGCCAAAGACCACGGAATAATAACAGAAAACTTTTTCTATAAGGTTAGTAACATTAACGAAAAGGCCACAAGGGCAGGATATATGGAAATATTCGCAAATGCCCTTCCCGATGAGGCTCTTGAAGGTATAAACAATGTTCCTGACGGTTCTATTCCGGATGTTCCGATGGTTCATGAGGGTGCAATAGGTATTTACAAGCTTTATCGCGCAGGAATTTTGACAGGTGTGGATGCAAAGCACAACTGCAAGCCGGAGGATAACATCAAAAGATGCGAGGTTGCAGCAATCATCACAAGAATGATGAATGAAAACGTAAGAATAAAATTCAGTATGGGGGAATCCGCTGAAAAACCAAAGACAGAAGAGCCGAAAGTCGAAGAACCAAAGCTTGAAATTCCCAAAGATGCAGAATTTGCTCCTGAAATCAAAGAGGATGAAGCTTCAACACAAAAAGCAGAAACACCTGATATGTACGAGCCTTTTGAGATAGTAGTGGAGCCGGAGAGGATTGATTCTGCCGATGAAGGCGAAACACTTACATATACAGTCAAAGCATCAGGTGGAAAAACTCCGTACACATATCAGTGGGTTTCAAGAGGCTGGCATAATCAGACAACAGCAATACAAGAGAGTGAGTATGCAAAGGGTACAAAAACCAATACACTTAGCCTGACTTTCAGCATGGACAATC
>SVKC01000014.1 GCA_015068655.1 Oscillospiraceae bacterium | reverse complement strand
AGGTTATAACCAATCAGCTTTTCTATACTTGGCTTTATAACATCCATTTCCTTGTCATAAACCGAAAAAGTTGCACTGTAAACACCTTCAAACAACACATTATTATTTTTCATTTTTATCACCTTTCATTTGATAATTTTATATTTTATAATTTTCGCCGTAAATCCCACCAAACACACCCTGAGCAATAAGTTCTGCATTATCCTCATGTGCTATTATCCACTTATTCTTACAAAAAACAAGTTTGTCCTGAGGCACAAAATCAAGGTCTGTATTTGTTTCCTTCAAAAGACCTACAATACATCCAAATCCGTCCTTTGATGTTTGAATCGGACAATAATGAAGTGTTGTTGCATACATTTCAACAGCTTCACCTTTTAAAACCTTAAACGCTTTAACTTTATCGGAATTATACCTGTTCCCTTCTTCCACATCTCGTACATCACCAACAAGCAAAATTATATCCGTTACTGCAATATTGATTTCCGAGCATTTGTGCCATTCAAGAGCATTTAATGTATCATTATATCCCCAGCAATAGCCAAGTTGTGTTGGCATTCCACCAAAAACTTCATTCTTTGCTATATCCATAATCGAAAGCTTCTCAAATTCTTCCTTTGTCGGCACATACATTGATCCATCAGTTGGCATTTCAATTTTTTCAGCCTCTTCTAAAATTTCTTTTGTATCGAAATCAAGAACATTACCATACGATAAAAATTCCTTATCTGTAACTCTATATATTTTCATAAATTTCACCCCTGTTTTAATGTGTATTTCATGCCAAGCATCTTATATTTACTGCCTGCCATTTGATTATACGGTAGATACTCAACATTATCACCTTCAACAATCTTCGAAATAGCTTCCAAATTTTCTCTTGTATCGGTTATATTTGGTATCAGCGGAACTCTGAATATAAATTCCTTTCCGCTTTGTTTAAGCCATTCAATATTTTTCAGTATTTTCTTATTGCTTACGCCAGTGTGTATTATATGCTCATTTTCATCTGCCAGTTTTATATCCTGTATAACATAATCAAATTTGGATACAACCCGTCTGTATGTTTCTTCATCTGCATATCCGCTTGTCTGTATTGCAGTATGAATCCCGTCAAGATTATCCACCAAATCGCAGACAAAATCTGCCTGCATAAGAGGCTCTCCTCCCGATACTGTTATTCCGCCATTCGTGAATTCAAACATAGCCTTATCTTTATTCAGCCTTTCGGCAAGAGTTTTGCTTTCAACTTCTTCACCACTGACAGTAAGACATCCATTTGGGCAAGCATGTATACATACACAAAAAGGTTCACACTCTGGATGATTACATCCTTGTTCGCAAAGCTTACAATTTGAACACAAATTATGTTTTTTCATAATTTGCGGTGTAATTATAAGCCCTTCAGGATTATGACACCACTTACATCTAAGCGGACATCCTTTTAGGAATACCGTTGTTCTTCCACCAGGGCCATCATGTATGGAAAATTCTTTTATATCAAATATTGTACCTACCATATCACACCTGATACTGTTGACGGCGCATCACATGATCCTGATATTCCTTATCAAGTTCAACAAAGTATGCACTCCAACCCCAAATTCTTACTACCAACTGTCTGTGTTTTTCAGGATGTTCCTGTGCATCCTTCATAAGTGCTGTGTTGACAGCATTAAGTTGAAGCTGGTGTCCCCCCATATCTACATAAGCCTTAACTAAAGTAGCAACCTTGTTTATGGATTCCTCACCCTCAAACATTGAGCCTGCAAACTCAAGTGTCAGAGGTCCTCCGTTAATCGCCTCAGAAAAATCAGGCTTTGTAAATGATTTAATTACAGAAAATGGTCCCTTTATCTTTGCGAACAAACTTGCTGAAAAATTTGTTCCAAACGGTTCTTCCTTTCTTCTTCCGTCTGCAGATGCTCCAATTTCGTCAGCATGCCACAAATAATACATAGCGCTACCTGTTCCTGCTCTGAATATTCCGCCACGGCAGTTTGTTCTTCCCTTTAAGCTGTCTGAAAATGCTTTTAAGAGCATTACCGCCTTTTCATCTGCGGCATCTTCATCATTACCCATTTTAGGTGCTTCATAGCGAAGAATGGGAAGTATCTCCGTATGCTTTTCGAAATCGGAATCAACTGCTTCAATCAATTCCTGCTTTGATATAGTTTTTTCATTATACACATATTTTTCTATTGCCGTAAGAGAGTCTGTTGCTGTTGCTATTCCTGTTCCGTGGATACCGAAATTGTTATATTTCCCACCCTCATAAATATTGCAGTCCATCATCGCATTCATAAACGGTGACGGCACAAACCACAGATTCTGTATAGAATTGCAGATAACATCTGCTTCTTTATTTATTTCCTGCTTTACGCATTCTGTGAATTCTTCAAACGTGTTACAATTTATTAAATCGTTATGTAAACATTTATCTATTACTTTTGGAAATGACAACGCTCCAATATTTGCAACATCTGCACCAACCTTTGGAATAATGAACTCCCAGCAAGCGGCTATTGCATAATTTCTTGCATCTTCAAGGTCATAACCCAGCTTCAAAAGTCCTTCAACAACCACATCATCATTTGAATACTGCGGAAATCCAAGACCTGCCTTTGTGAGTCTTGTTCCAAGCTCATAAACATCTATTGGAGTATTTTTATTTACTCTCAGATTTATCTTGGGGTCAATCATTAGCAGATTCTCGCTTGCTTTCAAGCACAGCCTTGAAAGAAGGTTAAAAACTTCATTTCCATTTTCGTCTATGCCGCCAAGCACCATACTCTGTCCGTTATCCCCCTGCTGAACACCAACATAAAGATCACTGTCTTTGTTAAATGACAAAAAGAAATCTTCAACAAGCCCAAGCGCTGTTTCTTCGGTATATACACCCTTTTCCATATCTACTTTCAGATATGGATACATATATTTATCAAATCTGCCGCAGGTATTATGATAATTCCCTTCAAGCCACAGGCTGAAATGAATTATTCTGAAAAACTGCAAGGCTTCTCTGAAATTTGTTGCACCGTATCTCGGCACTCTGTCAAATACGTTTACTATATCATCTCTGCCCTGTTTTTTCGCTTGTTCTTTGTATCTGTCAGAAAGCTTGATAATTGCATCAATACAGCGTTTTCCATATTCGTCTGCCTTTTCATACTTTGCCAAAAGACCGTTTTTTATAACATCTTCATAATTGGGAGATAAATTTGACAAATATCCAAGCTCATGAATATGATGCTTTGATTTAATATCAGCCCATTCCAATTCTGTAAATATATCAGGAATGTTCTTTATTGTTCTGATATAGCATATCTGTTCATTTTCAAAAATTACGGGTGTTTCCGCTTCACACATTTTTTCAAATCTGTGAGTCATTCTCTCAATTGGTGTCATATTTTTATCAAAGGTTATTTCAATTTCTTTTCTGTATTTGTGATGTTTTTTCTCAACTATATGATCATACAAATTTTTATTCATTATTATCACCTTTTATATGTTATTGTTTTTAATAATAATATTTTATTTAGGTTGTTTTCCGATATAAGCCAAGATTCCTCCGTCAACATAAAGAATGTGACCATTAACAGCATCCGATGCACTTGACGCAAGGAATACCGCAGGGCCAACCAATTCTTCAGGGTTGAGCCATCTGCCTGCAGGAGTTTTTGCACAGATAAAGCTGTCAAATGGATGCTTTGAGCCATCTGCCTGAGGCTCTCTCAGGGGTGCTGTCTGAGGTGTTGCAATATAGCCCGGTCCAATGCCGTTACACTGGATGTTATATTCACCATACTCTGAACAAATATTTCTTGTGAGCATCTTAAGACCGCCTTTTGCCGCCGCATATGCAGAAACGGTTTCACGACCAAGCTCTGACATCATTGAGCAAATATTGATAATTTTTCCACCACCCTTTTTCATCATTGAAGGGATAACCGCCTTTGCGCAAATAAAGGGAGCATTAAGGTCAACATCAATAACCTGTCTGAATTCGCTAGCTGACATTTCGTGCATTGGGATTCTCTTGATAATACCTGCATTATTTACAAGAATATCAATAACACCAACTGTTTCTTCAATATCCTTTACCATAGCGTTCACAGCATCTTCATCAGTTACATCGCAAATATAACCTTTTGCATCAATACCTTCTGCCTTGTAGTTTTCAAGACCTTTATTCATAAATTCTTCATTAATATCATTAAATACAATTTTTGCACCTGCATTTGCAAGTCCCTTTGCAATAGCAAATCCGATACCATATGATGCACCTGTTACAAGTGCTACTTTTCCGTCTAATCTAAACATAATATATACCCCTTATCTTAAATCTTTTGTCTCAATATGGTCCATATCAGTAAATTCCTGATTTTCACCGCACATTGCCCATATGAAAGAATAGTTCTTTGTGCCAACTCCGCTGTGGATTGACCAGCTCGGTGAAATAACTGCTTCTTCATTGTGCATAATGATGTGGCGTGTCTCATTGGGTTCACCCATCATATGGAATACTGCGTCATTCTCGCCCATATCAAGATACATATATACTTCCATTCTTCTGTCGTGAGTATGTGAGGGCATTGTATTCCAGTTTGAACCAACTTCAAGCTGAGTGAGGCCCATCGCAAGCTGACATGACTTGATAACTTCGGGATGAATGTACTGATTGATAACTCTCTTGTTGCAGTCGTCAACACTTCCGCAAGGTACTTTTTTCGCCTTTGTTATATCAATCTTAACAATCGGATATGTAGCGTGTGCAGGACATGATGAAACATAGAACTTTGCAGGGTCTTCTGCATTAACACTCTTGAAACTGATTTCTTTGTTACCCATACCGATGTATATACCATCACGGGGATTCATTTCATATTCTGTGCCATCAACGGTAACAATGCCCTTACCGCCAACGTTGATGCATCCCATTTCTCGTCTTTCAAGGAAATAATCACTTGCAAGCTCTTTTCCGCCTTCAAGCTTCAATTCCTGATATACAGGCATAAGACCAGCAGTTATTATTCTATCAATATGGCTATATACCATTCTGATGTTGTCCTTAGTGAATAGCTTTGAGATGTGGAATTCCTCTCTTAATCTGTCTGTGTCATAGTTTTTAACATCCTTTGGGTTTGCTGCATTTCTGATTTCCATTTTTTCTACCTCCAAAATTTATTTAATTTATCAAAAGCAATATTCGCTTCTTCTTCATTGATTTCTTCGCATATAACAGGAATATCAAGATTATATTCCTTCAATTTTTCAAATATAAGCTTGTAATTGAGCATACCTTCTGCCGGCTTGACCATTTTAAATTCACCGTTTTCACAAACAAAATCCTTTGCATGCAAAACACAGATTTTGTCAGAATGCAATTCAAACATAGCCTCTATCATTTCATTCTGTCGCTCAAAGTTTTCTGCATTCAAATAATTAACAGGGTCAAAAATCACTTTTACATTTGGTGAATTCAGGTCATCCACCAGACGTTTCATTTTTTGAGGCGTGTTAATTACAAAGCAATGTACACCTTCGATACCAACACACACATTGCAAGTTTCAGCATCCTTCACAATTTCTTTCATTGTTTCAAGAACACGCTGATAAGCCTCTTCCGAATCGGTCAGACCCTCCTTGTATATTCCCGTTTCCGTACCGACAGCAAGAGGATTTAACACAGTCGCAAACTTAATCTTTTCCTTGAACTTTCCGATATCAGTTGCGAGTCCGTCTTCATCAGAATTTGATGGATTTATGTAACTACCCAAAATGGCAACCTTGGTATCACCCAACTGTCTTTTTATTTCTTTCGCATATTCCTCAGAAAAGTCACCTGCTTTAAATCCGTCAATACTCTTTTCAAGAACCAGCTGTAAATATTCTATGCCGTGCTCTTTTGCCGAAAGAGAAATATTCTCAATTCCCGTTGCCCTTATATCATGGCCTCTGATTCCTTTTTTCATAATCTGTCCCTCCACTTTTAACTTACATAAAGAACTTTTTCATTATCCACAGCAGCCATGCAGGTGCTCCTGCACTAAACACGCAACTGGAGCGCATATAATTTTCGCCTTCTATTCCGAAATAATAGTTGGGCAAATATAACGGAGCCTGTAATTCATCATCCTTTATGGGCAAAAGTGAAATCATTGTATCCAGTGCCCCTTCTTTGTCTCCCACAACACAATCTGCATATGCTTTGAACATTGTTGCGTGTGAATAAATGGAACCGTTTTCAGTTGCGCCCTTTTGCTTTACACTGATTTTTCCCCACAATGAGTTATAACTGTCGAACGCAGGCTTGAGAAGCAGATACCCGTGTTCGGTTTTCAATTCTTCAACGGTATTTTTTATAATCTTTATTCGCTCCTCATCGCATATTTCCGCAATAAGTGCCCATACCTGGGTGTTGATGAATAATTCACCTTCAGCATCGCCTTTTTTTCCAAAAGGAACGCCGTTATCATCATAGCCCACAATGTATCTGTCCTCATTCCAGCAATATTCATTTATGCTATTTGTAAGTTTTTCTATAAACTCCGCAATCCAAGGTTCATATGATATGGAATTCAGTTTTTTTGCCACATGCACAAGCGCCATTGAGTTCCACGCAGATTCGCCCTTTCCGAGCCTTCCTGCACCGTTTATGGGGTCGGTCCAGTCGCCGTCCTTCATAAGACAAAGCCCATGTTCGCCAAGCTGTGTTGACATATATTCCACAGCCTTTTTCAGATGATTAATCACGCTGTCTGATTTTTCACTGTTATAATACTTAACTTGCAAATCAAACAGTTCAGCCCTCTTTGTCTGTGAAATAATTTCAACAATACACATCACAAGCCAAATGGGTGCATCAGAATGATTTATTCTGCAAAGACCCGTTGCGGGCGAGTTATCGGTCATATACCATTGTTTGATATATCCGCTTTCTTCCTGTCTTTCAAGAACATTCATGGCATACTTAAACGCATCTTCAGGGTCAATCATTGCATACCCGAGAGCATCCTGAAGCTGATTTCTGACAGGACAGTACACACCGCCTCTGTTATGCTTGGTCAAAAAGATAACCTGCTTTTTCAGCCAGTAATTTGTCATATATTCAAGAGGCTTGTGCTCAAGATTCACAATGAAGGAATTCATATAGTTTTCCCAATACGCCCTTGTCGCTTCCAATTCTGCGTCAAAATCCGGGAATTCTATTGTTCCCACTTGATTTCTGTCCTTCAAATCACAAATCAGATAATCAACCGAGATTTCTTCCTTTGCATCAAAAGAATGATGAAATGCCGCAACGCAATTCTCAAAATCGGAACGCTTGCAACTTCCGCCCTTTTCAACCATTGCAGGAATTGCAAAGGGGTTATCACCGCCCGAATACCGAAGCATACTGCATTCCGCACTTTTGCATGGCTTGTTGCTTGCCGCATATGTATACTGAACATTTTGCTGTGCGCCTTCATATTCCTCATACTTGATGTAATATGGGAAACACCGTTTGATAAAACAGTTATATTTGGGAAGAAATTCGCATTCAAGCCCCTGATAATCTATATTGGCAAAGGGGAATGCCGCAAAAACTTCGATATTCTTAACAGAATCCGAAACATTTTTCACCTCAACCCGCCAAAGCTCCCTTTTGCCTTTAGATGGAACAAAAGTTGTTACGGTTGCGGTAAATTTGTCAAAAACTTCTGTCGCCGATGTTTTGTGGATGTAATGTTCACATTTATAGTCAATTCCCAGTCCTGCACACAATCTGTATATTTCTCCGTCAGTCTTCACAAAAAATTCCTTTTGCTGTGAAAGCACCGGCTTTTTTCTGTATTGATTAACCGAGAAACTTTCCCCACATAATCTTTGGGAAATTTGCATAGTGTACTCATCATTAAACAGCCAATTAGCCCATGGTGTGGGCGTTTTTGCCGTATTGATTTCCAAGCACTTTCCATCTTGTTTAAATTCATATAAACTCATTTTGATACGTCACCTCAATTCATTTCCCTATCGTAATATAGTATTCCGCAAGCAAAGCAAGGATAATTCCCGTTCCGTGGTCATCATTCACAACCGTACCCAGTTGTGCATAATATGACGGGTCATAACTACATTGGGAGCCACGGCAAACACCTGTGATATTTCCATCAGCGTCAACCGCTTTTGCTTCAATGCCCCTTATTGCCTTTTCCACATTTTCCATATAACTCTCATCAAGCCAACCGTTTTTCACACCACGAAGCATTCCCAGAGCAAACATACCCGTGCAGGAAGTTTCTTCATAAGACGAGGGCATATTGAGCACCTGATGCCACATTCCGCTTTCATCCTGAACCGCTCTCACACCTTCTGCAAAGGTACGGAATTTGTCGATAATATCCTTCTTTTCTTCAAAAGAATCGGGAATTCTTTCAAGAACCTCACTGAGAGTAATGAACACCCAACCGTTTCCGCGACCCCAGGGAACTTTGTTTGCCTTTTCATCTTCAAGGAAATAGATATGAGAAATCAGCTTTTCATTCTCCATGAACAATCGTTTGAAGAAGCCATTTATCTGGCATATACATTCTTCAAAATACTTTTTATCTCCGGTAAGCTTTCCTAGTCTTGAAAGGAACGGCATACTCATGAAGGTATCATCCGACCACATTGTTGCTTCTCTGTGGAAGGTGCCGTCAGGGAATCTGGGAATGTTTTTGCACATTGCATCATACAAACTGTCAATAACGTGCTTCACCTCATCCGATGGTTTCAAAGCATACAGGTCACAGAAGTTCATTCCCATTGTTCCGATGGAATCAAGATCTGCAAGTGCAATGCTTCTCTGCAAAAAGCTTGGTGCACCGAAAACAGATGTGTCATACCTCATATAATCAAAGAAATCCGCCATAATGCTCATTCCCGAAATGAAATATTCCTTCAATTCCTCACCCATAAGGGGTGCCGCTTTCAATATTCCGTATTGACCAACCATCAAGGCGTAGAACCATAGTCCGTAGAAATGGGTATCAAGATAGGGACGGAGATATGAACCATCACAAAGTCTCCAGAACTGTCCCTTATATGGCTTTTTGAACTGAATTTTGGGAAGGTTGTCTTCATCAAGCCCACCGAGCAGAAGCCACTTTGGAGCGTTTTCACGATTTGATTCAACAAAATCCAATCCAAAATTGCCGTCATCACCCGTATTCACCAAAAATCCATCTTTGCGATTCGCACGAACAATCAGACTGCTACCCTTTTTAATAACCGCTCCGTCATACTTCTGACCATTCACAAAAGCCTCACCCTCACCGTTATATACAGTGTCACACAAAGCATAGGTCAAGGCAAAGGCATATTCTCCATTGGGATATATCTTTGCAAAATCAATATTCTTATCGTCGGTTGTTCCCATAGGGAAAGCAATATCACATCTGTTCAGCTTTGATATTGAAACACCGTCCTCCCCATAGTATTCTGGGACAGGCATGGTCGCCCGAACCCAAAGAAGATAGTCACACGCCCACATACCGGGATAAAATATGGTTGAAATTGCAAAACCAACCCCGAAGCAGTCTTCTTCTGCCGTACATTTGAATGTAAGCAAATCGCCTGTTTCAACATGCATTTGTAACTCATTTTTTTCGTTTAAGTAAATTTGTTCATCGTTGAGGTATACCTCAGGCTTTCCCGTTACCCTGAGAGTTACCGTTTCGCTTCTTGATGCAATAATGCGTGTTGTAACAAAGGCATAATCCCCTGTCACCGCTTCGGGATACATCTTCTTTAAATCAACATATATCTCACCGAGGATTTTGCTTGATACCGCCTCATTTTTAAGGCAAGGACGATATACAACATCCTTTTGGGGACGTGTTGCAAAAAAATTGTCCGTTATTTTTTTTGTCAGTTTTTGAATTTCTACTTTATTTATCATTATTGAACCTCTCTTCTTTTTACTCTCAATGTCACAATTTCAAAGGGTTTCACTTCAAGCACAACGGTATTATCCTTAACTTCAAGTTCTTCTGTTTTATTTTCCATCATATCGCATACAAAAGCAGATTCAACATCAAAACCAAATGTGATTTTGGGAGTGCTTCGTCTTTTGAAGCTGTCATAAAGTCTCACGATGATTTCACCCGAATCCTCGGCTTTTTTCACCGTTTCGATTATTATATTTTCGCAATCAGCACCAACAAAGCTGAATTCCGACGGCAACTCGCCCTTTCCTGCACCAATTTCCAATGCGGTCAGCGGATTGTTAAGCGCGTAAGCATAAGCATAAGTATTCGCCTGACGGAAATCCCCCGAATGAGGATAAAGTGAATATGTGAATCTGTGCTCGCATTTATCTGCATCGGGATTGGGATAGGTTGCACTTTTGAGCAGGGTGAGCCTCATCGTGCTTCCCAGAACATCATATCCATATTTGCAATCGTTCATAAGGCTGACACCATAGCCATCCTCTGCCACATCCGCAAATTTGTGTGCACAAACCTCAAACTTGGCTTCATCCCAACTTGTGTTGCGGTGAGTGGGTCTTTCAACATTACCAAACTGAATGTCAAAGGTTGCCTTGTCACAATGAACATCAATGGGAAAAGCCGCCTTCAGAAGGATATGTGCTTCCTTCCAGTTGATATATGTGTCAAAATCAATTTTTGGAGTGTTTGCATAAAGGCAAATTTCCTGAACAATTTCAGAATTAAGAAATTTCTTTGTTACTTTGAAGCCTGCCTTTTCGCCGTAGTCAATCTGTTCGAAGGCTGTAACATCATCAATCTTCCACATTTTTTCTGTGTAGTAGTTGGTTATTTCCCAAGCATCCCAATCCTTTGGGAAGTCCTCAAAGGCAAGGAGCTCGTTTGCTTTTTCACCTTTTTTTATGACCTCACGGCAGTTCTTCTTGTCATAAATGCTTACAATATCACCATCTTTGAAACGCACCTTAAAGAAGGCATTTTCCATAATATTTTTTGAAAGCTTAATTTTGTTTTTGCTTTCAACGGAATTTGTCACCTTGTAGCCATTTGCAGGAATGTCCTCAACATAAACTGCCTGGCCGTCAACAAACACCGTGCCGCTTTGGGTGAATGGAGTATTGTTGAACACAAGCAGCCCACCCTCGGAACCGATATTTCTCGCAATCGCCTGACATTTTCCGTCAACTATTGCTTCACCTGCAACCTTAACCTCGCTGTATTCTCTGTCGCTGACGTCATACACTTCCTTTATGGAAGAACCGGGGATAATATCGTGGAACTGATTGAGAAGAATTTTTTTCCAGCCCTCATTGATTGTGTCTTGAGGATATTCCGCTCCGCAAAGCATCCCTGCCATCTCCGAAAGCAGCTCTGCATTATGATAAAGAAACTCGCATTTTCTGTTGTTGCTCTTATTCTTCGCCATAGATGTGTATGTTCCCCGATGGTATTCGAGATAAAGCTCACCAACCCACTTGGGAACATTTTTGTGCTTTTCGGTTGTTTTCAAAAGTCCATCAAGGAAGCTTGTGACTGTATCAAATTTGAATTTGGGGCAACCGTTAATTCCCTTTTCAAGTCTTCTTCCCATTTCAAGCATCCACGCAGTTGACCCGCCCCCGCCGTCACCATAGCCATAGGGCAGAAGAACTTCATTGCTTATATTCTTGTCCTGATACCGTTCCCAGGTGCCTGCAAGCTGTGCGGCAGTGACTTTTCCCGTATAATCTGCATAACGAACAGGCTTTTCACCACGTTTTTTGTCCTGACCGGTCAAGAAGTAGGTCAGGATTTCTGTACCGTCTATTCCCTGCCACATAAAGGTGTCGTGGGGCATTGTGTTGCCTTCGTTCCAGCTGATTTTTGATGTGACAAACTTGTTCACACCGCTTTTTTGAAGAATCTGCGGAAGAGCGGCACAATAGCCGAATACATCGGGAAGCCACAAAACCTTGCAGTCCTTGTCAAACTCGGATTTGAAAAATCTTTTTCCGAAAAGGATTTGTCTCACAAGGCTCTCACCACCCGAAAGGTTGCAGTCTGCCTCAACCCACATAGCACCTTCAATTTCCCATCTGCCCTGAGCAACAAGCTTTTTTATTTCTTCATAAAGCTGTGGTGCATCCTCCTTCACAAACTCATAAAGCTGTGCCTGAGAAGAAATGAATTTGTATTCGGGATAATATTTCATAAGGCTCACAACCGTAGAAAATGTCCTGAGCACCTTTTCTCTGGTCTGCTGAACAGTCCACAGCCACGCAATATCAATATGTGAATGACCGATTCCGATTACCGAAACCTCGGAGCTGTCGCAGTATTCGCCGTAAAATTCGCGGCTTATGTAAGCATCTGCCTTCTTGAGAGATGCATTGAAATCCCTTGATCCGGGGATTCTCAAATCTATAATATTGACCGTATTTTTCAGATAATTCATAATATTAATACGGTTCTTGTCGTCTTCATCAAGATATTCGCACACATCAAAGGGAACCTTTATGTCATAATAAAGCTTTTCCGCAAGAGGATTGATTTCAGCAATAAATCCGTTGAACTCCAGCATTTTTGTGGAATCGTTGGTGTATGCGTAAATATACATTTCATATTCGGTATTTGCATCAATAATAATATCGGGATGAAAATAATCCATTCCGTAAACCATTTTTCCGTTAAGAAAAATAATAAACTGGGGATTACCCGGCCCCCAACCTTCTCCGTACATACCCGTACGGAGCTTGAAAACAGTTTCATTTTCTGTTTTGAACTTATTATAAAACCAGAAGTGCCTGCAAGGAGCGCCACCCCAAAGGTCTTTTTCTTCAAAAGTTTTCCACGAAGAGTCCACCTTTGGCAAATTTTCAAGATTCTCATAATCACATTCTTTGTAAACAAACCCCTTGATTTCGGTCTGCTTTACTGTCATACTTTTTTTCAATTCATTCAAAAAAACTTTTATTTTATCACTTGAAAAATCCATAGCATACCCTTCCCTTGCCAATTCATAGTTTTTTATATATGGCGTATGGGCGGTTATATCAACCGCCCATAAAACCACAGCCTTCTTTCTTTAACATAGCCGAATTTGTTTTGGAAAGTCAGGCTTCCCCGAAATGTACTAATGGCCGGAATGTTTCATCTGCCGAAGATAAAACATAAATAACGTACATTTCTCAAAGACACTCAAAATTGAATTTATTCAATAATATCGCCTTTGTTATATTTTGTAACTGCTTCGTGTGCAACATTCTGAATAAGTGTTGCAGTTTCTGCATCCATTGCATCATAGCTTACCCATTGTGTACCTGATTTTGATGTTCTGTATGTAGCACCGCTGACGTCAGAGTCAAATGTTTCTGTGCCGGGAACAAATGAGTTGCCAACAGGTGACTTTCCTGTGAAGGTTTCGAACCATACACAACCAATCAGGTATCTTCCTGCCTGGCTCATATGGAAGCCGTCACGATGGAGTCTGATTTTTCCTGCCGCTTTATCGGCATCTGAAATAAGATCATCAGCATCGGCAACAAGCTTTGAACCTTCCGGCAATGCATCGAATGCATGAGCCGCATCGTCATACTTGCCGCCATCCCATACTGTGTCAAACTTCTTGACGCCGTCAACTTCAACACTGCGAGCGTACTGGATTGCGTAACCACTGGGAACGATTGTTACAGGAACACCACCGAAGGAAACAGTTGTGCCTTCCTTCCACTGGAATTCACCCATTTCCTTTGCGGCACGCTTGTTGAAGTTATAGCAGTTTGCCCACATTGCCTTCTGACCGATGCCCTTTTCATTGGGATCGTCATCAAGAGTGCCGTCATAGTAACCGCTCATGGGCTTTCCAAGCTCGAATGCCCATGTCATCTGGAGACCAAGTTCAGCATTGGGGCATTTTTCCTTGATATATTTTGCAAGATTTGTTACATAAGGTGCCCAGGCAGCTTCATATGTGCCTGCATCGGGACGCCATTCCTGAATGAGAACATAGTCCCAAGCAACGCCCTGCTCAAATGCATAGTCAAGGTCAACACCGCCTGTTGTTGAACCGCCGATGTACTGGAATGAGAAATAGGGATTGCCGTCGGGATCCTTTTCTCTGTAATCCCAAACAGTTGAAAGACGTGAACCACCGTGCTGAATAACCGCAACGTTCATGTCAATACCTTCAGCCTTTGCAAGCTTTTCGAGGTAGTATGTTCCGTCAACAGAGAAGCTGTTGCCGATGATGAGGATGTTGAGATTATCCTTCTTTGTTTCAACATCGGGAACACAAAGGGGAATGAGAGTTTCAATGCTCTTCCATACAAACGCTTTTGTTGTTCTTGTTCCTGCAGGGATGATTGTCTGAACCTTGGGGTTGTTTGTTTCGCCAACCTTCACTTCAATCAATCTTTCGCTATCGTCAAAGAAAGCAAGAACGGGTGTGTATTGAATAAGTGCTTCGTCTGTAATGTTGAATTCGTTTGCAACTTCAACAGTTGCTGTGCTCACGGTCAAATCCTGACTGATGTTCACTGTGTAGTCAATGAGTTCAAGAACATTTTCCTCCGAAACTGCATTAACAACAGAGCTTGTAACATCTTCACTGCCGATTCTTGCATAAACCTTGCAGTTTGCAGGGTCAAAACCATCACGGCAAGTGAATGTCAATGAATATTTTCCGTAGCTGTCAACCTTGCAATCATCAATGTATGCAACGTCGTCAAAGGAAAGGCTGTTCATATCTGCATTTGCATTTACAAGAAGGATTGAAACTGTTTTGCCTGCATATGCAGTGTCAAGTTCACCCTTGATGTTGACACCGCTCTGAAAGCTTTTTACGTTTGTAATCAAGCCCTGGGGGGCTGCTGCCATAGCCGAAAGGCTTGACAGTAGCATTATCATCACAAGGAGTATTGCACTAATTTTCTTTAAATTTTTCATAAATGTTCTCCTTGATTAGTTGTTTGTGATTTCAAGACTGGGGCTGAGGGCATAAAGGTCGCCAAGAGCGTTCCAGCAGAATACCTTAATTGTGTCAAGACCTTCTGTGCTGATGCTCTTTGTTGTTACAACCTTTGCAAAACCTGTGTCAACACTGGGCTTCACGCAAACAGAACCGAGAGCGTCACTTGCCCCACCGTTGTTCATTTTTACTGTTGCGGCTTCCGCAGTCAAGGTTTCAGCAACGACTCTCACCAGCTTTCCGTTCAGGTAGCCTGCGATAACAACATCAACCTCCTGAGCTTCGCGTGTTGAGTTGAGGATTTCAACCTGAGCTGTTACTTCTATTGCAGTTTCGGGAATTGCTGTAACCGCAGAACCGCCCGAAAGAAGCTTTGCATCACGTCCAAGGATAATTCTTTCTGAAGCTGTGGGAGTGTAGTTAATTGTGTAACCACCATTATTAATGGGCATCATATAATAGGGATAGCTTCTGTCTGACTGTGTACCGCCACCTGCAAAGCCGATTGTTCCACCTTTGTATACGTTAACGGGCTGATCACCAAGCTTCACATTTGATGCGTCCTGTCTTACATTATTGATGATTCTTGTGGGAACCTCTGCATAAGCATGACCATTTGCATAACCTGCTGTGAATGTACCGCCAACTGTGTAAATCAAAGAATCATAGTAGTAGATACCACTTGTGAGTGTTGAACCTGCAGTAAATTCAGCATTATTTTCCTTTACGTCCATTGAATAAACATTCAGGAAGTTAAGGTTGCTTACGTTCATCATACCGCTGGCAAAAAGGTTTGTCATATACAAACCACCGGGAAGCTGTGAGAAGTCAACGCCCTTAACATACGAGTTCCTGATATATGTTGCAGTAGCTTCAAGGAAGCCTGCCATACCACCTATATAACAACGAGGTTGTGTGTTTGTTGCAGCATTTCTCTTGAATGTAACATTCTTAACACTACAGGAAGCAATGTTCACGTCATAAAGACCGTAACCAATGAGAGCACCTGCTTTGTATGAAATATCTTCATCAGGAAGTGTGATTTCAACATCTTCAAGGTGAAGGTTGATTATTCTTCCGGCATAGGCATTAGCCGCATCATTGTCGCCTCTGAAGTAGCTGAAAAGACCGATGTAACCACCTGTTTTTACCGCCTCAACAGCTTCGTTAATATTGTTATCGTCTGTGTCAAATGAGCTTTCGCCGGGCTGAACCAATGCTCCGTCAGGCTGGTTGGGGTCAATGCTGATACCCTTGATTACATAACCATTACCGTTGAATATTCCACCAAAACGATGCCATTCGCCCTTGGTATTGTTTTCTCTGCTCTTGGTTGCATAATCGGAACCGATACCATAAGCAAGGTTAATGTTATTAAGGTCGATGTTACATCTCAGCTCAACAGTACATCTCCAGAAAGGTGTAAGAGGTGCTGTGCCGCCGTAGTCAGCAGTTGTGTCAACGCCTTCATAAATTGCATTTCTGAACGCAATGAAGTCTGCCGCTGAATCGATATAATAAGTGCAACCGGCACCAACTCCTGCAGTATTAGTTCCTGAATGCTTCGAGTTCTGAACCCAATTCTCTGTTACAGAGCCATCCCACACGTCAAAGGTCTTGTTGTATGCCGCATTTGCGGGAATCATACCAAGAGCCAAACATAATGCCAGTACCAATGTTGTCAGTTTTGCTACCATTTTTTTGTTTACCATTTTTACATTCTCCTTTTCTTTAAAATTTAACATGGTTTTTTCCTCCTTTGTTTAATATATATTAATTTTATTTTTTTATTAAATTTCAATAGCGTCTCCGCCGCCGAGAGGAATCCAAGTTGTCACATTGCTCCATACGAAGAATTTAACGGTTTTTGTTCCTTCAGGAACAGCCATTTTCATTTCCTTTGCATTGCTTTCGCCTGTAACTGCACCAAGCATTCTTTCATCTGCATCATAGAACACCATCATAGGTCTGAATTCACATTCTTCCTTGCTGAAGCCGTAAAGCTCCTCGGTTGTCACAGTTCCAACCGCCATATCACCGTCCATTTTCACAGAAGCACTGCAATCCAGAACGTCATAGGTGCTCATTACCGCACGTGTTACAGATGATGTTATGTCACGTTCGCCCACTCTCACGTAAAGCTTGCAATTTTCGGGGCTTACGCTTTCATCAATATTGAACACCTTGCTGTATTTTCCGTCTTCATTCAAAACAACCTGATCTATGTACAAAATATCTTCGTATGTCACACTGTCAAGGTCTGTGCCTGCATCGAGGAGCATCAATGTTGCATGCTTTCCTGCAAAATCTGCCTCTGCCTTGCCGTAAACCGAAATTGTGTTTTCGGTTTCAAGAACATATATCGGCTTGAAGGGGTCAAGCTTGGGCTGTTCTTCTTCATCGGGTTCGGGTGTCGGTTCGGTATATTCCTTCACGAACGACAAGGATGAAACCGAAAATCCCACGTCTGCCTCAGTTGTGGGGTCAAATCTGATTCCCGTAATATCGTCTGTCCATGCCGAGATTTCGCTTGTGTCAAGCTCCAACACATTATATCCTGCATCAAGCTTCACAGGAATTCGCTTTGAGCCATTCCATGTGCTGTCGGTGCTTGTTATGAAGAATATTTCGCCCGATGTTGCCTTTTCAAGATAGCAACGAACTTCAATATATCTTGCATCTTCAGCTGAAACCGAAATATCGCCTTTGAAACATTGTGAATCGGTTGTTTTAGCCTTACCTGTTATTCTGCCTTTGCCCTTGTATATGGTTTCAACGTTGGTATAATGACCAAATTTGTCACCCTTGATTTCAAAAAGCAACGCTTCAGCCTTTGGTGCATCGTCTTTTGCCATAAAAGTCTTTGTTTCGCCTTCATAGCTTATGTTGCTGTCATAAAGCAGAGCTTCAAAGAGGCTGATTGGTGCATAAACCGCTTCGCCCGGATAGTTATTCACCTTGTATGCAGGACATTCAAGGCTGATTTCTTTTCCGTTCACCTTTGCTGTTTTTTCATTCAAGGTGAAGTCTGCCATCACTCCGCCATACTTGATGATATATCTTTCCTCACTGCCGAAATATGACATATAGTCTGCACCCACAATGTTTGCAATAACCGTCAGGGGAAATGTCGAAACTTCATCCTTATTGATTACCTGTTCATCAAGGTATGCGGTCTGTTCATCTGTCACCACCTTTAATCTGTCATCAAAAGCGGGTTCTGAAAGAAGTTCAATTGACTGCACCGTGATACTGTCACTTGTTGTAACAAAGCCTGTGGCAAGTTTCAAAGCTGTGAGCTTTCCTGCCCAGCCCGTACATTCAAAAATGGGTGCATAGTAGTCAACAAACTCTGTTCCGTCACCTTCATAGGTATTGAGATATGCACTTCTGCCTTCGCTCATTTCTTCAAAGAAGTTTGAAGTCCAGAAGATGTTACCACCAAAGGATGTGGGATTCTTCTTCATACGAACCTTGATGTATGTAACCGCACCAATGTCGATATCTTCAATTCCCGACATAAGGATTGTGGGATTCACATATCCGTCTTTTTCAAGAGTTTCGCCATCGGGAGTCAACTGAGCGCCATCGCTTGTCTGGGTTATGGTGCATCCCGTTGGCTCTGTAATCATCAAAAAGTCCTCACCGTTTGTTGTGAAGTCCCATGTTTTCAGAACGGTTGAGGGGATTGGGGTTGTTAAATCCCTTTCAGCATTCTTGTAGTAAACCTGAGTATTCACATCTTCACCCGAGAAGTCAACATTGGGAGCTTTTTTGTTCACGTGATAGAGCTTTCCGATTCTTGCTTTTTGTGCATCTGTGGGAACCACATCAGTATGTGCGCCGTCCGTTGTTGTAGTACGTCTTATGGCATCAAGATACATAAATCCGTTACCCTCGGTAGGAGCAACCGCATGACCTTCGCCGTACTCGTCCCAAGTTGTGATATTTATGATTTTCTGACCATTGGCGTTTGAAGGCGTGTAACCCGCCATCAGATCATTGGTTATCCAGTTCAGCTGTGCTTCAAACTCCTCGCCCGAGTGCTTGTAGCCCTGGGAAATTCTCCAAGCTGAATCATTTCTGATTGGCGAAGCCGCAGGAATAAAGTCAATTTGACTTCCATAGTTATTCATCTGCTTTTGCATTATTGCTCTCTGAACAGTAAAATTGCTGTCACCGCCAAAGCCATAGGTGGTTGTTGCATCAAATCCGTAAGAAACGGAGTTTGCAAGACCGCTGTTACCGTATGAAACAAGGTATGGATCGCCAACTCCTGCATTCTTACACATTGTACGGATTTTGTTTATACCGTTCTTTATACGACTTTCTTTTGTGAGTCCATCCCAGATATTTTCAGTATCCAGTATTTCAAAGAATGTGTTGGGAGAATAAATTCCGAAAACGGGTCTTCCATCAATCTTCTGATACTGGGGATGCTTGAAATACATTTCTATGTACTGGGGCAAAATCACGTTGAAGAAGTCGTCATAATAATCCGAGCCGTAACTATCAAGACCGCTTGATTCATAGAACACAGCAAACTTTATCTGATCGTTGTATCTTGAATTCAGATAGGCATTGATGAAGCCCGTATTACGTGTTGTCGAAGCTGTGGGCTGTGAAACAATAGCACTTGAATCGCTTGGTACATAAGGATACATACAGATGTTCATAAAGTCCACGCCATGTTCCTTCATGTACTTGATTGTCCAGTCAACCTGTTCGGAGCTTGTGTCATCATAAAAGCCCAGAACAGGCTTTCTGTCATCAGAGCTGTGGTTTATGTAGTCCCAGCCGTAATGCTGACCTTCTGTCCACATAGGACAAATCTGCATTGAGATAAGGGGCGCATCCGCCTTCTTTTCGGGAATTTCGCCGATTACGGGATAATCCGCTGCATATGTCACCGCCTTTGAGAGTTCAACGTCGTCAACATAGAGTTCCAAACAACCCGATTCTGCCTTAACAGAAATCTTGTCAATCACCTCTGCCGCTCCGTCAAATGGAATTGCAGTGCGAATTTTCATGTTGTTGAAGTACACATCAGCAGTTTTGCTCAAAGTGTTCACATCAAGACGAATGGTGTTATACACATTTGCAGTATAGCTTGCAAAGGATTTCTTGCCTTCATTGCTGTTGCTGTAATAATTCGTACCATCCGATGTGATTTCAACTCCCTTTACATCGCCACCCCAAAGGGTTACACTATAACTTCCGCCTTTTTGTGGTTGCAGAAGGCTGATATCAAATCGTAGGTTTCCACTCACAGGCGAAAAGCTCTTTTCAGCAGTTGCAACCGCTGATTTGCCGTTAATGAGCAAATCGTACTTGTCATATGCCGATGCATTCTTATTGCGAAGTGATACCGAGCCCGAAACATTCCAGTCGTCAGGCATCACGCCACCTGAGTTTGTAAAGCCTTCTTTAATAAAATAGCCCTTGTCGGCATAGAAACTCTTGTTCGACAAAACACCGATTGCCGAAGCTCCGGTTTTCATTGAAAAACCGTCAATTGCCGCATCAGCTCTAACAAAGGGAAGGTCTGTTCCAACCGTTGCTCCGTTAATCTGAATTGTTCTGACAACATTGCTGTCCATATCGAATGCAGCCTTAACTTCATATCTCACATTTTCACTGTATGTCATCAAAAACGCATTATTGCCGTCCGCACCTTCAAAATAAAGTCCGTCGGCTTTTGTAATCATTCCCCAGACGGTATCTTTTCCGCTGAGGAATCTGAATGATGCATCATTCATAACTCTATCCACCTTGAAGTCAAAGCAGACTGTAATTATGTCGTTCTCAATTGCATTCATCGGAAGGTATGCTTCCGATGGATAGCTTTCGCTTCCATCGTTCAAAATATTGGGACACTTATCTTCCTCTGCCACAGCATAACCGCTGATTGGAAATGGATTTGCAACTTCCCAGCCGTTCTGTATTGTGCTACCGCCATTGTAACGAGCCAAAGCCGCAGGATTCGAATCAACTGCAGCATTAACTGATATTGTATTTCTGACTGCAACGGTTGTCAGCAAATACATCATAAATATAAACATCGCAAAAACTCTAAAGGTTTTTGATTTAACCATTTTCACCATCATCCTTTCTTTCATTTTTCGGCAAAACTATTTTCACCGATGTGTATTTATTTTCTTCTGATTTAATTTCCAAGCCGTAGGGCACACCATATCTCAAAAGGATTCTTTTGTAAACATTGGCAATCCCAATACGTCCGTTTTGTCGGTTTGTCTTCACGTTGTTATCAAGACTTTTTCTTATATCGTAAAGTTTCTCTTCGTTCATTCCAACACCGTCATCACGAACAATGATGCAGATATTTTCATTCTCAACCGTTCCTTCAATGTATATCGCACCACCCGTCTGTTTGGGCAATATTCCGTGTTTCAGTGCATTTTCAACAATGGGCTGAAGTATCATTTTGGGAACCTTCATATCAAAAAGCCTGTCTTCAATATCCATATAAATTTTTATACGTTCGGGATAACGTAGCTGCATAATCTTTACATATTTCTGAACACATTCAAGCTCCAAACAAAACTCTGCCATTTCATCTTCTTCAGATGAATATCTGAAAATATCGGCCATGGCTGATGCTATTGTGATTATCTCGTCAGCTTTATAATCAATTGCAAAACTGGAAATCGCCCCCAAAGTATTGTATAAGAAGTGCGGCTGAATCTGCATCTGATACATATAGAGTCTTGCATTTTTCTCCTCAAGCTCTTTTTCAAACAATTCTTCCTGAGTCTGAATTATTTTCACTGTATTGTCTTCCAGCTTGACAATCATATCATTGATATGCTCTGCCAGCATATCAATCTCGCAGACTCCAACTTTTTCGAACAGCTTTTTTCGCTTTGAAGCATAGTCATCAAGATAGCCAAACACCTTGTTTATTGGTCTGACAAACAGACTTCGAAAAATAATCAAAAAGGCTATCAGCGAGAATAGCTGAAGCAAAACAATGATTATTGTTAGGATGCGTATTCCGTCATACTCCTGAGGTATACGTGATGAGGATATACCACATATAAGTTCAAGAGATGTTTCGCTGATCTTAGCTTTGTTTATACTCCAGTTATCCTTTTTTTCGGATGGAACAAACAGACTGTACGTTTTATCGTTTTGAGAATCATTCATCTCAAGGCTGACATCATCAAGTATATTGAGACGACGTTTTAGCTCAAAAATATTGATTGTTTCAATTACGCCAATTGTTCCCACGGTTTCGGCGCCTACACCTTGAAGATTAATCATATTTGAGTCCTGAAATTTGCAAACTACAATCGTCCCATTTTCAACAAAAACCTCCAAAGCGTTATTCAAAGTATTATTCTGATATTTTTTATAAAGTTTCTGGATCGACTGAAGTATTGATTCCGAAGGCAAATTTCCGATTTGGCTTTGCTCACCCATAGAATTCCACGCAAGCACATATACACTTTCATCAAAAAACCGTGTTGTTTTCCAGACCTCATCGAACACCTCTTTATATGCAAGCTTACGTTTGTTCTCATTTGTTTCCGAAAGATATATCTGCATATTACGATTTTCTGCAATGAACCTTGTGAAGCTTATTGCCCTGTCAATGCGCTGATTGATTTCATAATCAACTCCTGTCATTACACTCTTCACATAGTCATTATTAGCATCCTCTATGACCGCATCAACAAGAACAAGCATATATACCTGGACAAACAAAACGATAACAAAAATCCCAATCAGCATACTCTGAAACACTTTTTTAAAGCTTATATTTTTCATAGCTCTTACCTCTTGTTCAGTGTGTCAATTCGATATTGACGAGGTGTTTTGTTGAATTTTTTCTTGAACAGCTTGCAAAAATATACGTACTCATAATTGAGATATTCCGCGATTTCGTCCATTTCCATATTGGTATTCTTGATTAGCTCAACTGCCGCTTTCATTTTCATTTCTGTGACATATTCATTAAATCCCATATTGAAATGTTTTTTGAACAATTGACAGCAATATGTCAGATTGAGTTCAAATTTTTCCGTAAGCTCATTGAGATAGAGCCTCTCGGTGTAATGATTCTCAACATACTGTATAAGCTGATGGAACTTGCGATTTTCAATTTCCTTTTCAGGCTTTGTAATTATGTCACTCACCGAATTTTCCTTGTCAAGACTTTCCTTCAACCGAATTATAACCTCCTGGGCTTTTTCTTCGGTGATTGGCTTCAGACAGTATGAAAACACGCCATAATCTATTGCACTCTGAGCATATTCAAATATGGAATACCCACTCAAAACCACAATCTTTACTTTTTTGTTGCGGCGTCTAATCTCCTTGAGCATTTTCTCTCCCGAAATTCCCGGCATGCACATATCAAGCAAAATTACATCCACAAGTGCCTTATCCAGATAATCAAGAGCTTCTGACTGCTTTGTCGTAGCAAGTCTGACTTCAAACCCATACTCATTCCATGGAAACAGCTTCATGGAAACATTCAGAGACCACGCCTCATCATCAACTAAAATTACATTGTACATAATATAACCCTCCAACATATTCTTAAGCTATTATGATATCATATATCAAAGAACTATACAATGAATAGACGCGTCGTCTAACCTTTTACCGAGCCAACAGCAATGCCCTTTACAAAATACTTCTGGAAAAACGGGAATACCATAACAATCGGTCCTGTAGCAAGGACACACATAGCCATACGAGCATTAAGTGTAGGGGGCGATACTTGTGCAGAATTCACACCTAACTGCACAGCCTCTTCAGAATTCAGGAATTCTATATTTCTCATTACAGACATCAACAAATACTGAAGCTGCACCTTGCTCTCATCTTCGATGTAAAGCAAGGACGGATACCATGCATTCCACGAACCAAACAGTATAAAAAGTGCTATACAGGCAATCGCCGGCTTTGACAACGGAAGAACAATTTTCCAGTATATGAACATTTCTTTGGCACCATCCAACTTGGCAGACTCAATCAATTCAAATGGGATGTCCATAAAAAATGATTTCAGCATCATTATGTACCATGCTCCCGCAGCTCCCGGAATAATAAGTGCGAGAATTGAGTCCTTCATTCCGAGCCATTGTGAAATAAGAATATATGACGGAACAAGCCCCCCGTTGAAAAGCATTGTGAAAAAAGCAAAGAACGATAGAAATTTTCTGTAGGGATAATCTCTTCTGCTTAAAACATATCCATATGTGGTTTGAAGGAAAAGTCCGAGCAAGGTCATTGCAATTGATGTTATTATTGTAATTTTATATGCATCCACAAGTCGTGTCGGATTAGAAAATATCGCCTTATATGCGTCAAGTGTAAAACTTTTTGGTATGATTGTATAACCTGTGGTCATAATTTGCGACTGACTTTCAAAGGACGAACCTAAAATTATCATAAAAGGAATCAAGCAACATGCTGACAAAATGGTAAGCAACGAATGAGCTATAATCTTTGTCATTCTGTCTTCCTTCATAACTAACTTATTTTTCATCTTATTTCCTCCTTAGAACAAAGCACTGTCTTTATCAAGACGTCTTACAACAAGATTTGTGACAATAACAAGTATAAATCCAAGAACAGACTGCACAAAACCAACCGCCGACGAAAGACCAACATCACCCAAAGTCATAAGTGCTCTATATACATAGGTGTCAAGAACATCTGTTGTCTCATAAAGCAAAGGCGAATTAAGTGTAAGGTTGTAGAACAGACCAAAATCACCATAGAATATTTTACCTATTTTCAAGATTGTCATCATGATAATAATACCCTTTATGCTTGGTATGGTAATATATCTAATAATCTGCAATTTATTTGCTCCGTCCATTTTTGCCGCTTCAAATAACGATTTGTCAGTACCCATCAGTGCGGCATAATAAAGCACCGCATCACTTCCACAAGATTTCCATAAGGCGGAAAATATCAAAATCCCTGGCCAATATTCGGGTACGCTGTACCATTGCTTTGGAACAGCACCAAAATAAACCAGTATCTTGTTAATCAAACCATAGTCCATATCAAGAAGTGCTTTTGCCGCAAAAGCAACAACAACCCATGATATATAATGCGGAAGATATAAAAGTGTTTGATGCACTTTTACAGCTCTTGAACTGACCTCATAAAGCAAGAGGGCTATTGTGACCGACAGAAAGATTCCGCCAAATATAAACACAAAATTATATAGCACGGTATTGATTACTGCTGTATTTAATTGTTCATTATCCAGCAAAAACTTAAAATTATCAAGCCCAACCCAATCACTTCCAAAAAATCCTTTTGAAAACTTATAATCCTTGAACGGAAGCACAAGCCCATAAAGCGGAAGATAATTAAATACAATGAAATATATAATCATTGGCAGGGCCATAATGGTTAGTGGAAGACTTTTTCGGAAACGTTTCGCACGTGTACTGACTGTAATTCTGTTTGAACGTCCCTGAATATCAGTTTCCGTTTTTTTTTACATAATTATCCACCCCTGTTATTTTTTCCATGCCTTATACTGTCTATTCATTTCATCAATGATCGTATATACACCTGATTTTTTCATTTCTTCACGTGTTTCAGCAAGATACTTGTCAAAATTATCCATGCATCCAAAATCAAATACCTGAGATACAGTTCCATAGGTTGCAGTTACTTTTGCAATTTCCGCCTTCAATGCATCATCCTCAAACACAAAGCCTGATGCTCCTGATACCTTGGCATTTTCATTATTTTCCTTTATGTTGTTAAGAACATCAACTGTGTTCCATGAACTATCCCATTGATTGAACAAAGGACCAAGCCAGTTGTGCCAGATTGCCCAAGTTTGTTCTGAACCGCTCTTTACATTAATTGATTTTGAACCAATTTCTGCAGTTCTTTCCTCATTAACGGTATAGTTTACACCTTCAACGCCGTATGCAAGTGTGTTAAGAAGATAATCATCCTTCCAGATAAGATTCAAAAGCTGCATACACTTTTCAGGCTTGTCAGATGTTGCACTGATTCCAACACCGCCGGCAATGCCAAAGTTGATTCTTGTATTGCCTGCATAGGTTTCAACACAGGGATAACCATATACTGATGATGACTTTGAACCATCTTCAGAATAATATCCGTTGTTACCCAATACAGCATACTGTCCTGATTTTTTCTCGCTCATTTCATCTGTTCTTGAAATTGCATCACTTGCTATGTAGCCTTTTTTATAAAAATCATTCTTTGTACGAGCTTCAGCAACAACTTCCTCATGGTCATATTTCATAACAAATTCCTGCTTAACTTCATCAAACACAATACCCTTAACCGATGATTCTGTCCAGTTTTCATTTACAACATCAACCACACCATGATGCATAGGGATGATTCCGGGTTCATTTTCTTTGATTGTTTTGAGATAAGTCTCCAAGTCTGCAAGTCTTTTCACGCTCAGATAATCAAATCCATATTTTTCCACAAGATCCTTTTTGAATACAAAAGATCTGCTGACAGAACGCGCGCTGTGACCTTCAACACCATAGGTTTTTCCATTATATTTACCTTGACCCTTCACCGAAGATTCCTGCTGTGCAAGAATATCCTGACCATATTTTTGGAGAAGGTCGTCTACAGGAATGAAGGCACCATCTTTTACATAGTTAACAAGTGTTGTTCCTCTGGGGAGCTGACACATATCAAATTTTTCACCTGAAGATACCATCACATTAAGCTTCTGGTCATACATACCACTTTCAATGAAACGGATTTCAAGCTTTGCACCAATTTCTTTTTCGATAATCTTATTTGCTTCTTCCAAAACCAGGTCATATGAACTCATATTGTCCACGGGCTTTCTCATATACCATACAAGTGTGTCCGTAGCCTCTTTTGAATTTCCGCATCCCACAAGCAATGCCGAAGCGATGCACATTACAATACAGAATGCAATAAACTTTAATAAATTTCTTTTCATAACTGCAACTCCTTTTATATAATTATTAATTAATTTACTATATAACAAGTATGTGTGTTACCCGCATTTGTATAAACAAACACTTTGGAATAATTGTTCTTTGAGGTCTGATAGTCCACAATATCCGCATAAGGCTTTCCAGCAAGAACCTGTGAACTTACCCGACCATTTTCAAATCTATATATTGTACCCGATGATACACGCTCAAGTCTGTAATTTTCTGCGGTCACTGGGTCAAATGACGATCCGATTGGTGTCTGTGAAATCAGTTCCTGACCACCATTCATTACAATTCCTGCATATCCGGAATCCACAATCCAAACATCACCCATATACCAGTTTCCGCCGGCATTTGCATCAGCATTCTGGGGATTTCTGCCAAGATAAAGATCTGACTCGATATCATAAAGCATCTGTATTGCCGTAACTTTGGTCTTACCGCCCTCTGTCTTACGTTGATAATGTATAACATCACCTGGGGTTACAGAAAAACGCTTTCCCGAAACTGTGGTGGAATGTGCAGGAACGCTTTCAACATCAACCGCATTATCATAAACGCATATTTCTCCTTCGGAGGCTGAGCCAAAGAAGCCTTTTATGCTTGTATAAACTTCACCATCTGCATTCAGTGTTTCACTGACACCGTTCACAATAAAGATACTTGTGCTCATTCTCAATGTGCTGTCAGCCACAGCATATGTAGAAAGAAGCCCCTTGCCGCCCGTAATATATGTTGTCACATTGTATGCCTTGTCGTTTTCAAACACTGTGGAAGAAGCGACAGAGAATTCTTCATCCGCCGCATTTTGAGGATTTTCAGGTACAAGAAAAACCTTGCAGGATGTACTGAGAATAGTCTTATAATCACGGAATGAACGTGTGGAGCTCATATACTTATAATTTGACTCAAGTTTTGTGTTTTGCATAATTGCTTCCTCATGACAAGTTTCAGCCGTTCCTGTGTGAACAGTATAGATTCGGTTCACCAAGCCTTCTGTGTTTCGTGCAACTGTCATCAGTCCGGGTTGCACCGTTGTTCCGCCGGATTTGAGTATCGCAAGAACATCAGTAATATCTTTTCTCACATCATTTACGTATACCTTGTCGTCACACAAAAGAACTTCAACACCGCCCGATGAATTGCAAACTCTCATTTTAAGGTCTGTTGTAAAGGCTTTTGTGATTATATCTGCATTAATAAGATAAACAACCTCTGCATCACGGGGACTGATTTCATAATTTGCTATCTTCCCGTTCATATCAAAATATGCCGTTATTGTTTCTCCGGGACGTGTCGTAACTGTGGGGCAGGTGTTTAGATTCACCTTGTAATCAATGCCGTCCAGTTTAATTTCGTCTTTCCCCACACTTTTTACTTCACCCTTAATTTTTGTGTTGCAAACAATAACTCTGCAATATTCACCGTCGGCACTCATGGCGATGCTGACAATACTTCCGGCTTTTATTGCCTTGAATTCAGCTGCCTTTCCTGTTTCGGTTGTCAAAATCAAATTACCCTTTTCAAAAAGTGTGCTGAAATTAAATCTTCTTATGTTGTCGTTGGCATCATATACCGTCATAGCTGTTGAATCAACAATCCCTGCAACAAAAGTATCATAATCCTCTATGAACACAACGTCATATACTCTGTCCTTATTGTTATCAAGGAATCTGATCGAACCATCCTCGGGGAGCATATCAAAGCTCTCACTTATAAGAGCCGATGCATTGGAACGCCCGTTATAGATGATACTGCAACCGGGTTTTAAAGTAATGGTTTCGGTCTTGTCATTTTCATCATAATATCTGTAAGTTCTTGATTCGTAGCTCTGCAAATCATCACTGTTTACGATAAGGTCTGAATTTCTGTCATAATCCTCACAAGCATAAACAAGCTTGCTTTCCGAGCCGACCTGTTTCACAAAATACTTAACCGCTTTGCCCAGAAGCTCGGTTGTGTCCACGTCATAAGCATACACTTTTTCATCAATTTTCACATAACCGTCAACAACCGCTTCGCCACCATATAAATCAGAGAGAGTTGTTGCTGTTACAATACCTTTATACTCTGTGCATTTGTGAATACTTCGCATTACATTATTGCCTTCCGCAACGTAGAATGACACACCTTCTGATGTGTGATTAGCAAACATCATGTCAACCGAAAGAGCATTTTCAAAAAGCACAAGCACTTCACCGTAGGTAAGAGGATATCGTTCATCCTTGATTTCAACGTCATCAAAAAGGTTCAACTTTGCCGCCATGGTCCAGTATGGATTGTCGCCTTGATACTCCTGTTCAGCTACGTATTTATAACCAAGTCCTGCAACAAGCGCCTCCATTGCAACATTCAACGTAATGCCTCCGTCGGGATTGAACTTGCCATTATTTTCAGCCCCGATATAGCCGTTATTTACCGCAAATTCAATGTCTGCCGCATTTTCGCTTTTCACATCGGTGAACAAGCCTTTTTGTCCTAATACTTTTGCAAGTTCACTGTGCACGAAAAAGCTGTTGAACATGGAAACGAATTCCGCTCTGGTCACAATGCCATGAACATCCCGACTCACATCAAAAAGTCCGATCCCCCTGAATATTGCCAGCTCCTGCGAATAATCCCGAAGCTCCGTGTCCGAATACATATGGTCTTCATAGGCAAGAACAGATGTGAACGTCCCGGACAGAAGCATTATTACTGTCAATATCAAACATAAAATTCTGTTTTTTCGGTTTGTCATATCTTACCCCCTCCTTACAGAACTCGATTTGAAAAATCTATAATTCTCTTTATCAGAACAGCCGCTTCAGCTCTTGTGATTGTTCCCTGAGCCTTGAAACTTCCGTCTTCGTAGCCGTTTATAAGCTGATTGTTTTCCATAAACGCAATAGCTGAATATGCATACTCTGAAATACTGTCTATGTCGGTGAATTCACATTCAAACTCAACTTCCTGATTAAGCAGTGCAAGGCTGTCGAGAGCACGATATGCAATTATCGCCGCATCTTCACGCTTTATTGACTCACCAATACCGAATCTGTCAGCCGAAATACCGTTTACGATTTTACAGCTGAATGCTGTATTAACGTATTCAGCATACCATTCCGAAGCCTTTACATCAGCGAACGCCGAAATTGCATTCTTGTCTGTTGTGATTTCAAGAGCAAGAACAAGCATTTTCAGGAATTCTTCACGGGTTACGTTTGCTGACGGTTCGAAGCGATTTTCGCCTTTTCCGTTCACAATAGCTTTTTCCGCAAGTTCCTTGATGCTTTCTTCAGCCCATTCAAAACCTGCTATATCCTTGAAATCAACAGATGTCTTTTCAGGAACAGTTGTTGGCTTTTCAACAGCTGAAGGAGGTACAAATCCAATCATTGAGCCGCCGCTTCCGCCGCCTTTATTGCCGCCACTTCCGCCGCCATTGTTGCTGCTGTTGTTACTTTTTCTGTCTGCAATAATATCAAGAATTTTTTCTTTTATCTCTCCGAGCTCCGCCTCGAGAACGAGTCCTGAGAGCTTCAATAATTCGGAATTTGTCAGCTCATAGCTGTCCACATCAATTTTAAGTATACCCTGGTTTGTGGTCAAAAGGGTTCTTACCTGTGAAGCAGTTACACATTCTTTTAGTGATTCAGAAATTACTGCAAATTCAAACGCTTCGGTAGATTCTTCAATAGAATTAAAGTCTGACTGTGCATAGCCCAGAGCCATCTTGTCACCGCAGAGATTGTAGAAGTCTTCATATGTAATGAGTGCAGTAGTATCATTGATACCAAGAGCCTTACGATATTCTTCGTTTTCAATCATCTGCTTTACGCCCTCTGCATCATTCTTCTTGTCTTTAAGCATTGTAACCATTGCCGCTTCGTTCAGCTGATTCTTCAAATCCGAAAGAGCTTCAACCTTGGGCTGGTTTGCAACATACTTCATAACAGTTTCAATATCTGTTGCGTTTTCAAGGTAATCTTCATAGCCCTGTGCACCAAGATACAGACATGAATATGCTTCATCAAGAACATTCTTTATATCTTCCGCCGCATCAAGCTCCGATGTACTGCCCGACTTCAATGCAGATTTTGCTTCGTTTATGAGTTTCATTACCAGATTTTGATAGTTTTCACCGTAAAATTCGATTTCGTCACTGTCATAATCCGAAGTTCCATCCAGTATACCAACACTGTAAACATACTTTGTGGGTTCAAAACCGTCAAGTGTTGTGGGCAAAGGTTCAGGAGCCACATCTTCAAGAGTTACTTCAAATTCATAATAACCGTTAGTTTCCGTACTTTTCTGTTCAATATATATTGTTTTGGCATCAAGGTCAGCTTCATCATCAACCCTCATAACACGAAGCAATACCTCGTTTTCCTCTCTGCTTGTCAAATTGCCGTATATGCGCATCTTGTCACCCGTAATTTCCACATTGGAGCTGAGGTCATCAGATGCAAACACACACATACCGCATTGCAACAGAACAATTGCCAAAACAATCAAACAACTAATTAATCTATTCTTCACAATGATTCCTCCTTCTAATTCATCATCAGGCTGATGTTATCAACCGATATGCTGCCCATAGCACCGGCTTCGGGAACGATAACCAGCTTTTTCAAAACGCCCGACCAATTCTCATTGCCGTTCGTTTCAATTACATATTCATTACTGCTTTCACTCATAGGAACAACATCAAGTACAAAGCACTTGCTTTCGCTTATATCCTTGTCCTTGTCTGTCAGGAAATAAACCTTAAGCTTTCTGGAATTCGTCTTGTTTGCATATTTCAATACAATCTTTCCGATGGACTGCGTGTCAACATCAATATTTCTGATGTTGGCAAAAGTAGGATTGAAGCCTGTGATTACTGCACCAAGTCTGCCATCCTTTGCTTCAACATTACCCCATGCCTTGCTGAATTCCCAGCCGTCAAATCTTGTGTTTTTGTTGAACTTCCATTCATAAGCCTTGTCTGAAACTGTTACACAACTTGACATATCCTCACCGCTCTGTGCAGCTGTCGCAACCTCGTCACCGTAGAACACAACCTGATCCATAGTGAAGGTTGCACCCGTTGCCGTGGCAGGGTCAATTCTGAAGACTGTAATCGTATCCGACCAGGTTCCAATCATAGAAGTGTCAAACATAAGAGAGTTGTTACCCGCCTTCGTTGTGACAATGGCTGTACCCTTGGTTTCACCCCAACGTGTGTCTGTGTTCTTTATGAAGTAGAACTTAAACTGCACAGGACTCGGTGTGTTGACCTTGATGTTTACAAACTTGATTGCCGATGCATCAAGATTTACATGAAGTGCAAAGTTCGGGTCATTGTTTGACGTTGTTGCGGTCATCTTTCCGTCCTTGAATGAAATGCCTGTCAAACCGTTGGGGTTTGTCATAGAGGTTTCATCATCATAGTCGATTGAGAATATTACTTCTCTGCCAATGTCCTCTTCTTCATCTTCAAGGCTCTTGATCGTGAGGGTACGCAATTCAGAATCCCATGAGAATTCCTTGTTTGTCATTATAGCTTCAGCAAGTTCAAGAGGAATGTAAACTGTGTCATTGATAATCTCTGACTTTCTGAAAGGAGCCACGGGAATCATTACATCCTGACCCTTCACCAATGCCTTTCGACTGCCCTCGGTGAGGAACGAAACATCTTCGCCAACCTTGATTGTATATGTGCCTTCCGACTGATATGCAAGTATTTCGTCAGCCCCTGCCATATACATAACCGCTCTCATGGGAATCATCACGGTGCCGTCCTGCTCAATGTACGGGTCATTGAGAGACTGAATTCTCTCGTCAATAATCACCTTGTCCATTGCCGTGATTTCTTCATCCTGCAAAAACTCAATGGATTCAATAATGAAAGGCTGTGAAGTGTCTGAAATCTGACCGAGCATAAACTCAACGCGCTCAATGCTTCCTGTCCAGTTCATATTTGATGACACGGGTACATAATAATCAACAAATTCTTTCCCGTCGTTGATTCCCGCATTGAAGAACAGCTTTTTGTCATTGTCCATTGAAACCATATCGCCTGACCAATACATAAAGCCGCCACCCGATGTGGGATTTTTCTTCATTCTTATCTTCACATATGTAACATCATAAGCATCAATTCCGTCAGAAATATCAAAACCGATTCTTGGCGTTGTGTCTGACGGGTAAACAGCCAAGCCTTCGGGTGTTGATGAAATTGTTGCGACCTGCGATACCGCCGTCACTCTGGAAGAATCTGCAGAATTGGTCATATACCAACCCTTTTTCACCTTTTCGGGAATCTTCTCGGCAGGTGATTTTTCTCTTGCTTCATAGAAAATCTTTCTGTCAATGTTTGCTGTTTCATAAATTACGTTCTGAATTTTTCTGTCACCTGTGTAAAGCTTGTTGATTCTTTCCTTTTGTGCATCTGTGGGGATATCATCAATATGCTCGCCGCCATTTGTCAAAGAAGAACGCACCGCATCCATATACTGGAATCCAAGGCCTACCGTGGGAGCAACAATATGACCTTCACCATATTCGTCCCAGGTACACACATTCAACAATTTTTGGCTGACACTTGGCTTATAGTCCTTGAGCAAATCATCATTTACCCAATTAAGGAACTGATCAAATTCTTCTTCTGTGTGCCAGTATCCACCTTCAGGACGCCAACCGCTGTCGTCACGCATGGGCACAGGTGATGCAATGAAGTCAACACCCTTTGCTTTGCACGCTTCAAGTGAGCTTTCAAAATAGGTTTTTTGATATGTGAATGTTGCATTATATCCCAAGCCATAGCTGGAAACTGCATCAAAGCCTGCATTCACAGTTGCATCAATCGCATAGTTACCGTTGTTTACAATAAGGTAGGGATTTCCAACCCCTGCATCAATACACATCTGACGCATTTTCTCTACGCCCTTCTGAATTGATGCCTTACCACTGCCATCATTGAATACGTTGAAGATATTGTCAGCGGCATAAATTCCGAATACGGGTCTGCCGTCAACCTTCAAATATCTTGGGTCTTTGAAGTAATGTTCGATGTAATGAGGCCAAACCACTTCAAAGAAGTCATCATAATATGCCTGACCTGCTTTGATTCCGTTGGCTTCAAGGAAAAGTGAATATTTGATTTTGTCGCTGTAACGTGAATCGAGAACCGCACTCAAAAACCCTGCTGAACGTGGGTCGTTGTCCTTAATCTGCGATATTATATCCGAACCATTGTTGTTGTTAATATGCGGGAAGGTACAAATGCTCATATAGTCAGCACCGTGTTCAACCATCTGCTTTATAATCCAGTCAGCAGCTTCGGGCTTGTTTCCGTCATAGAAACCAATAACGGGTTCACGTCTATCGGAAGACTGTGCAATCCAGTCCCAACCGAAGTGAGTTCCTTCAACCCACATAGGGCAGAACTGCACGCCAACCAGGGGAGCGCCCTCTTTCTTTTCGGGGATTTCTCTTATAACGGGGTAATCCTCGGCATAAACCTCTGTTTTTGAAAGCAACACATCGTCCACATGGAGAAGCTCATTGCTTTTTCCGCTGTAAATCTTCACCGCATCAACCGCGTCACCCGCATTTGCGAACTTGAGACCCTTGAGCATGATTCTGTTGTTCATATAAAGGTCATATGTATCGGTTTTTGTGTCGAGCTTCACCTTCAGGTTATACCATATGTTCTTTACGAATTCATAGAAGGGAATCGCATTGCCATTTTCATCAATATAGCAAAAGCTCTTTCCGTCTGATGAAAGCTTAATGAGTGTCTTGTCGCCATCCATAAGACTGAAGTCAAAGTCACCGCGTTTTTCGTCAACCAATGTATTAAGCTCAAATGTCAAAGCGCCACTTGTTCGCTTAACCTTTCGTTCAGCAGTTACGGGACCGTTTTGGCTGTCAAAAGTAAGGTAAAAACGTTCAGGGTATGCTGAGTTGGCTTCCGACAAAGAAGCAACTCCGCCGCTTGATGTTATTCCCCAATCATCAGGCACCACACCTGCACCCGATAGAAATACCTCATCAAGAATATATCCACCGTCAATATACAAACACCGGTTTGATACAACACCAACAGCTTCTTCACTTGTTCTGATGGCAAATGCATCAGCCACGGTGGCATCACTTGAAAAAGGTTTGTTTACCGCATATGTTTTTCCGTTTATCTGAACTCTTTCAATCTGCTTTGCGTCAAAGTCCAGAAAGGCTCTTACCACATATGTTTCCCGAATACCGGAGCTTCCAGGAGTGTATGATGTTAGAAAAATATTTTTTCCGCCGGGCTGTTCAAGATAAATTCCTCTTCCTTTTGTGACAATTCCGAAAATAGGCTTTTTTGAGCCAAGAAGACGAAATGCTGTATCATCCATTCTTCTGTCCAGGGCGAAATCATACATAACAACAACATTTCCACCCGAAATCTTGTTCAAAGTAAAGTGTGATTCCGCAGGATGTTCGTGACTCCCATCATTCACCGTGTTTATGACAACACCAACATTTGAAGGAACACTTTCAAGTGGGTAAGGCATATTTTTATCCCATGCCTGGTTTCTGCCGAGACCTGTGCTTCTTGCATAATGTACAACACGATCTGTTTCCTTGAAATCAGCTTCAGTATTCGCATCATCTGCTGCCGCAAAACTCACCTGCGGAAAAACACCACTTAGAAGAACCGTTGCAATGCCAACCGATAACAGTCGTTTTTTAAGGTTTTTTCCAATCATCGTTTTTCCTCCTTATTTTTCAATTCTTTTCACCTTCAACAAGGGAATAACTTCATCTGCTCCCTTGTAGGTAACAATCTGCAAAAAGTCGCCCTCTGCAAATTCAACATCTGTCAAATCCAATGTTACTTCAATGTCGCCATCCGCCGCTGAGTTTTCGCCAACGGTCACAAACACCGACTTTGTGTTCACAAGCTTGCCGCCCGAGATGCATGAGAAATTCACAACTGCATTTTCGAGAGCATCACCGGTATTGTTTTTGAATCCTGAAATTACCGCTGTAAGCTCACCGCCTGACACAACACCGTCCGAAAGTTCGACTTCGTTTGATGTGCCGTAATTCTTATAAACTTTCATGCTTTCACATTCAAATGCAGGTGGGAGTTCTTCCCATGCAAGCAAAGGATACTGCTTGCGTGCCGACATATCACGGAATCCTGCACCAAGAGTTTCAGCCAAGGTCACATCTTCAATGTCAAGAAGTGCTGTTGAGCCGGAGCTTCCTGCGTAGTGTTCCTCTGAATATACGTTTGTGAGAGTTGCATCCTTGTCGTTGTTGTTAAGAATAGCTCCGTTATATTTTTCAAAGTTGGGGCCATCCTTCACCACATTTGCAATGTAGCAGTTTTCAACCTTTGTTCCTGCTTCTTCGGCATAGGCAATACCGCCCACCTGCAAAGCACCCTGACCTTTTCCAACAGTGATTCCCGTGAAGTCAGCACCGTTTACATAACAGTTTTTCATTGTTGCCGCACGGTGATATCCTGAAATAACTCCAAGACGCATACGGTTTGTTATTGCACTACCGCCCGAAAATGTGATGTTCTTCACAAAGCAGTTGGTGATACCCGAAAGATAATTTACAGAACACAAACCGCCTGCAAAATCAGTTCTTGCAGTTCCCGAATTCGCCAATGTAACTGTCACATTCTCAATACCGAGATTTTGGATTGTTGCCGCTCTTGCATAGAACAAACCAACCATCTTACAATCACCGTATGTTGCAGTGTCCAGAACTGCATCATCTTCGTTCTGATTCATTGTTATGTTCTTTATCACGTGACCGTTTCCGTCAAATACGCCATAGAACATTGAAAGTGAATGATACCAGTTTCCTGAATTACTGCTTGTGTTTGTTGTTGTGGTAAAGCCACCCACACCGTATCTCAGATTATAGTTATCAAGGTCAATATCGGTATTGAGAGTAATTGTCTTCCCTGAAAAACTATACTCATCCATAACCATGTTTCTGAACTTTATAAAGTCATCAGCATCTTCAATATAGAAGGTGCTTGCGGAATCATAATCGCTTCCCCATTCCGAGTCCACATCTAATCCGTTCCAGATACTTATCTCGTCAGCTTCGGCACTTGCCATAACAGACAATGCAGCAGTAATCATAATCAAGCAAAGTATCAAACAAATTGTTTTTTTCACAAAAACCACTCCTTATAAAATTTTTTCTTGTATAAATTGTACTATATTTCTGCAATTTCCCAAAGTATCGGATTTTTGTTTTTTAGTCAAATCTTCTGTTTTTCTTAAAATTTTTATTAAAAATGCCCTCCGCATTGACATACAGAAGGCATTTTCTATAAATATTAATATTTATTTTAACTCTTCACAATAGGGCAATCCTGAAACATCAAAGCCGCTGATGGAAAGTTTCGGAAAATCAAGAACATAGTCATTGCAGGAAAGGAACTTTATCCCCTCGCTTGCCGGTGAATATTCCCCTTCAAGAGACATATCTTCAAAATTCACACTCACTGAACGCACACGGGTATATCTTGAATGTTGAGATATGAAAAATTCATCTCTTACAACCGTTTTGCATTCACTCTCAACAAATTCTTCAAAAGTCCCGAATTCCTCACTCGATGCAACCGAAGCCGCAAAACCGTTTCTTGCGTGAACAAACTCGGCTCTTGAGAAGTCCTTTTCTTCACCCTTATAATTATAAAAGGCAATTTCAAGCTCACCATTACGGTTACGCACCGTCATTTGCCTGCTCCCTGAAAGTGATGTTATGTACAGGGGATGGAAAGCAAGATACACATCGCCATCCTTGATATATACGCTTTTCGGCACATCCGAGCAATATTCTGTGCCATCCAAAACCTTGTCACCCACAATTATTCTGTCGGGCATCACCGACTTCGCCCTGACCATTATAACAAGCTTTGCGCTTGTTACCCCAAGATTCCCGGGAACACTTTGTTTGCGATATTGCTTAATCAAATCCGCATTCATATCGGATTCATCCATCAAAACGCTTTCAGGGGCAAGCTTCGGCTTGTACATAGCTACTGCTTTGTTTTTCCGTCCGAAGCAAGCCTTCCTTCCCTGATCCATAAAGCCCTGGTATTCATTGCTTTCGTCATTAATCAGGTATCTTGCAAAAACAGTTCTGACATCCAACTCACAGCTAGGTTTTGCACAACGCTTGTAGTCAATATAAATCCCTGAAGTCTGCACACCGTTGTGCCAGTCGTGGGTTGCTGTTCCGATTCCGTAATACTCTGTCTGATATGTATAAATTCCGCCTTCGCCTGCGGGATATTCATATATTGCATTTTTTTCTGCAAGGGGAAGCTCAACAATTCCCTCAGTTGCATCAATGGATGCGCTGTGTTCAGTTGTTGCAATGAATTCAAAAGGATACTTTTTATTTTTGAACAAATTGATTACTTCTTCGTCCACCTCATATCCTTCAGTAAGCTGATCTAAAACTTCAAAATGGCAGGTCATCTCCTCCAGACTTGGAATATCAAGCCACGGGAACTCAAAACCAAACAAATGATGCAGAAAAATATAATCGGTTTCAACATTATACAAATACTGCCTGGATATAGGTCCCGAGCTCACGCCCGTTTGAGGGTTGAAATGTCCCAGATACTCCGCCCATATTCTTTTTTGTGCGTTTTGTGCCACATTCTTTATCTTTTCATCCGGTGCAACACGTGCAACCTTCGCCAAAAATGCCAGCTGGTGAAAGGTGTAGGCATTATATTCACTTATAACACCTCTCCGCTTCAGTAGCTTTTCAAGTTGCGATGCCCTTCTGTGGAGTGCATCAAGAAAATCAGTGTCTCCCGTATACTTATACGCCATACAGCAGGTGAACATTGCCATGAAAGGGAAATTATCATTTATCCCCACAAAATCAAGTTCAGGGCTTATGATATCTGCCTTTTCACTTACATACCCGGCAATAACCTTTGCTCTGATTTCTTCGGGCAACTCTTCGCCCCCCTCATCAAGCAATGCACTGTTAAACGCTCCGCCAAAGGCACTGCCGTGACTTTTTACACAGTTTTTTTCAACTATTCTGTATGCCACATCATAGTATTTTTCCACCTGATATTTTAATATTTTTGTTGCAAGATATGTTTCACGAACGTCACGCACAAAATAATCATCATCAAAAATAAATGCTCCCTTTTCATATCTTGGATTTGCTTTTTCAATTATATTCAAAAACGCACTTTTCAAATTTTCTTGTGAAGCACGAAATACCATATCGGTCACCCCTTTATATTATTCTGCAATATGCAGTTCATAATTGTCCACGTATGCATACGGACCATCTTCGACAAGCTTTATTGTTTTTCCGCACACATATTCAATTGTTTTCGGAGAAATAAACTTGTCAATTCTTCCTATTGCCCCAAAGCCGTCTTTTAACGGAGCAAATATATATAACTTGTACTCGTCTGCATTCTTCAGGCTGATATCGAAGACCTCGTTGTGCTTAACAATCTTCAGCGTTCTCGAAAAATGCTCGAATACCGCCCATTCATCCGCATAAATCCCGTCTATCATAGAGGGAGAAACCTCGGCATTGACTTCACCGTTATTCTCATCAAGATTGAGAAGTGCCATCACACCATATTTCCCAACAGTGTTTTGCAGTTTGAGGGCTTTTTTGCTCTTGGTTGCATCAACTGTCAGACAATCTGCTGTGGGAACACAGCATTTATCACATCTCAAAATTCTCCCGTCGGACAGAGCCAGTGGCTTCAAAATATCCGCATTGCTTCGTCCGATTTTATCGCTGACATAAATTGGTCCGCCACTGATTGCACGCATCAAGCTGTTCTTTTTCGCCTGTCCGTCATCGGTCCACCACATATCCCAATCGCAGAAGTAAAACTGCCCCTGAACATATGAATTATATGCACATTGCAAGATATGTTTTGAGAACCATTCACGATTCTCCGGCTGAAAATCATCCGAGCATCGTGAAATGGGGCTGATACTTCTTGACCACATATTTTCGCTTGCCATACCCATACAGTTAATAACAGCGTTCCCAAAATTTCCTCCCGCAGATGCTTCCAGACCGCTATGAAAATCCTTTGCAATTTTCGCAATGGGTGCTCTCCCTTTATAATATCTGTCCATAATAGACTGAGAATCTATCTTTACAAACTCGGCTCCGGCTTTTCTGTAAAAGCTGTGCAGAGTATCAAAATACATAAACGCCTTTGACTTTTCCCAGTCGGGAACAAGCTTGCCGTCATGGGTCTGTATGAGGTATTCTTTCAAAATCTCATACGCTCTGCCCTCAGGATCTATTCCACGCCAATATCCCCCAACAGGATGCCAAACCCCTGCCTTTATTCCGTAATCATTGATTTTTGCAATGGTGCTTTTGAGCCCATTGGGGAAGCGAATGGGGTCAGCTTCAAAATGGTACAGCGCAGAGCCGTGCATAAGCTTGAACATATCATCACGTTCAGGATATTCACGACCGTAAAAGTCTCTGACCTCTGCCCACATATCGTCAAAAATAGCCCATTTGACGGGAATGCTTTTTCTCTTGAATTCTTCACATTTTTCAAGCATCCCCTCTTCATTCACACGAATTTCCATACTGTCCCAGCTACACCAGCCCAGATACTCAAAAATCTCAGGATATTCACGTTCCGAAATGTGTCGTGTTCCGTTATTCAAAATTTTCAATGCAGACTTTACGCAAGCCGCAATAAGCTGAAAGGGATTTTCGCCAACCGCATACACAAACGCCAAGCCTCTGCAGGTGCAAAGACTGTCATAATGGGAAAAAATTTCAGCACTGAGCTTTCCATTTTCATTGCCCTGTAAAACACACTTATAGTTTTCGCTGACAACGGGCAATATCACGCAAAAGTCACCATCCGCTTTTTTTATAACAAGTGCCTGGGTTTCCTTCGGCACATCCTTAAGGTCTGCCCCGAAGAAGGGTTTGCACCACCATACCCAGTCTCTGTAATCTGCCATATATTCAATAATGTCTTCCGTTGGTTCGATTTCAATACGCACCGCACATTCACCATCAAAGGGCACCTTGCTGATTGCATCAACACTAACTGCTCTCACGTTATCAGGGCAGACCTTTTCTTCAATTGTAAGAAGCTGTGTTGTTTCAGTTCCGTCAACCAATCTGACACAAGCATTAAATTTAAACATTGCTTATCCCTCCCTATCCTTATTTTAACATCAAGATGATTTTTTGAAAATGACTTAATCTCTGTTTTTTAGTCATATGTTTAGCAAATACAAAAAAGCTGTCTGATTTTGAACCCCTCGTGTTCTATTACAGACAGCTTTTTATTATTTTACTCAGTATTATCAAGCCTTTGTCGTTTTTAAGTAATGATACACAAAATCTAATTTGTTGTAAAAAATGACTTTATTTGGCGTAATACACACTTTTCGAACCCCCATAACGATAAAAGATTTGACTTAAGCCAAAAAGTACGGCATTACGACAAAAGGCTTGACTTTTGCTAAAAAGTTTATTTTGCCGAAAGGTTTAATCTTTTGGCAAAACTGATATTCTGCCGAATTGTATCAACTTCGGGGTGCGAATACAGCAGGACAGATGAGATTCAAACCTAAAAACACCATTAAACTCATTTAATTTAATCTTATTCTTAACACTATGTACCAAATCTATCATTTGAATAAAAGTCCTTATTATACTTTTATTATTGCAAACAATAATAAACCAAGTCCACTGTTCACAACGAACTGCAGGCTTGGTTTTATTCTTTAATTTTTTCTCGTCCACTCCTCAAGAATCTTCCAAAGCAATTCCTCACATTGCTTCAACGTATATTCTTTTGGAAAGTAGCTTTTTAACCTTTCACAATCAAGCTGTAAACCTTTTTTCGTATCTCTTAGTTCACTTAACAAATCCATTATGATACCTCTGGATAAAGTATCTTCAAGATAATACGATTTGATTTTTAGTGCTCGGCTTACACTGATATAAAAAAGTGTACTAGCGCACACTTCAACTCCCCTGCCCCTCATTCTTGAGGGGTGGGGTTGATTTTTATGTAGGTTTTGTTGTAAAATATATTTATGAACATTATGCAAAGAATTTCTAATGATCATTTTAATACTGTTGCAAATAGCGGTATCATTATTCGTGATACCGTCTTTGAGAATGTTGACAAAATGCTTCATTGCGGTGATTATGACTATGGGCACGCTCTTTACGGTTGCGAATTTTGCGGTAATATTAAAGTTGTTCCTTTTAGTTGTAAAAGTCGTTTCTGCACTACCTGCGGCAATCTTTATTCCTTTCGCCGTTCTACCTCTATGTCTCTTAAACTTATTCGTACAACTCACAGACATTGTGTCTTTACTATTCCGGAGGAACTCCGCCCTTTTTTCTTAAAAACCGTGAACTCCTGAACTGTCTCTTTCATGCTGTTCGCGATTCCATTCTATATATGTTCTACAAAATGAATAAATCCGAAAATTTTACTCCCGGCTTTATTTGTGTCCTTCATACCTTCGGAAGAAGTCTCCAATGGAATCCTCATATTCATGTTCTTTTATCTGAAGGTGGTTCAGGCAATAATTCTGTTTGGCGCAATGTTAAACACTTCAACTATGCTTTTC
>SVKC01000013.1 GCA_015068655.1 Oscillospiraceae bacterium | reverse complement strand
TCTGGATTGCAATGAGGTCCATTGTGATGCCGGCTTCTCTTTCTTCAAGGCTTTCACCAACACAAACGATAGGAATAAGACCCTTTTCCAAAGCTTTCTTCGTCTTGAGGTTCACTGTTTCGTCAGTTTCAGCAAAATACTGTCTTCTTTCCGAGTGACCGATGATAACATAGTCAACGCCAAGGTCTTTGAGCATATCAGCGCTAACTTCGCCTGTAAATGCACCCTTGTCTTCAAAATGAAGGTTTTCAGCACCGATTTTCACGTGTGTATCCTTTGCAGCCTTAACCGCTTCTGCCAGACAAACATAAGGTGTGCAACAAACAACCTCACACTTTGCGCCTTCTGTTGCCGCAACAACTTCCTTCACATAATCATATGTTTCACTAGGCAACTTGTTCATTTTCCAGTTGCCGGCAATAATATACTTACCCATTTCAATAATTCTCCTTTTGTAAAAATCTTATTTATCGTTGATAGCAACAACACCGGGAAGGTCTTTTCCCTCAAGGAATTCAAGAGATGCACCGCCGCCTGTTGAGATATGGCTCATCTTGTCACCGAGACCTGCCTGATTTACAGCAGCAACGCTGTCGCCGCCACCGATAATTGTTGTAGCATCAAGATCAGCAAGCATTTCTGCAATAGCGTTTGTACCCTTTGCAAAGTTGGGCATTTCAAACACGCCCATAGGTCCGTTCCAAACAACTGTCTTTGCGTCCTTGAGAGCATCCTTGTAGAGAGCAATTGTTTTTTCGCCGATGTCAAGACCCTGCCAGCCTGCTTCGATTTCGCCTCTGCCAACAGTCTTCTTTTCAGCGTCATTGTCAAATTCTTTTGCAACAACTGTATCAACAGGGATAAGAAGCTTTACGCCCTTGGCCTCAGCCTTTTCCATCATTTCCTTTGCATAGTCAAGGTAATCAGCTTCGAGGAGTGAATCGCCAACTTCTTCACCCAGAGCCTTCATAAAGGTGTAAGCCATACCGCCGCCGATGATAAGTGTGTCAACCTTTTCAAGAAGGTTGTTGATAACCGAAATTTTCGATGAAACCTTTGAACCGCCGAGAACAGCAACAAGAGGTCTCACAGGATTGTTCACCGCATTGCCGAGGTATTCAATTTCCTTGTTAATGAGATAACCGCCAACAGCTGTGTCAACGAATTCTGTAACACCAACATTTGAACAGTGAGCACGGTGAGCTGTACCGAATGCATCGTTAACAAAAACATCACAAAGTGATGCAAGCTCTTTGCTGAATGCTTCAACATTTTTTGTTTCTTCTGCTCTGTATCTTGTGTTTTCAAGAAGAACAACATCTCCGTCATTCATCTTTTCAACAGCTGCCTTTGCGTTTTCACCGACAACATTGTCATCAGCCGCAAAAACAACTTCCTTGCCCAGAAGCTCAGAAAGGCGAACTGCAACAGGAGCAAGTGAGAGTTCAGGCTTGGGTTCACCCTTGGGCTTGCCCATATGTGAACAAAGGATTACCTTTGCACCGTCATCAATAAGCTTTTTGATTGTGGGGAGAGCACCAACGATTCTTGTTTCATCTGTGATTTTGCCTTCCTTGATGGGAACATTGAAGTCACAACGCACAAGAACCCTTTTACCCTTTGGGCAAATATCATCAACTGTCTTTTTGTTCATAATAAAAAACCTCCATTTAAAAATTCTCTTTTGGTATATTTTATATTCTACTCCATTTGCCAAAAATTATCAAGTGTTTTTGTTAATTTTTTCGCAAACTTTTAATATTTTTCTCAATTATCAAGTAATTTTTCAGAAAGTGCAATAAACTCCTTGTTGTTATCCGTCTTCAAAAGCTGTGAAATTATGGTCTCGGTAACCTCTACAGGATTTTTTGAGCTGAACGCTTTCCTGATAGCCCATATAGCTTCAAGTTCAGGCTGTTCAAGAAGAAGCTCTTCCTTTCTGGTTCCCGATTTTGCAATATCAATTGCCGGGAAAACCCGTTTTTCCTGAAGCTTTCTGTCCAGATGTACCTCCATATTTCCTGTACCCTTGAATTCTTCAAAAATAACATCATCCATACGGCTGCCTGTTTCAATCAGTGCTGTTGCAAGAATGGTGAGGCTTCCACCCTCTTCAATATTTCTTGCCGCACCAAAAAACCTCTTAGGTTTGAAAAGAGCTCCCGGGTCAAGACCGCCCGAAAGAGTTCTGCCAGATGGCATAACCGTGAGATTATAGGCTCTGGCAAGTCTCGTTATGCTGTCAAGAAGAATAACAACATCCTTTTTGTGTTCAACCAGACGCTTTGCACGTTCAAGAACAATTTCGGCAACCTTCGTATGATTCGTAGGCTCTTCATCAAAGGTGGAGAAAATAACATCACCCTTGATTGACCTTTGCATATCCGTAACCTCCTCCGGACGCTCGTCAATAAGAAGTACAATCAGATGAACATCGGGATTATTTTCACTTATGCTGTTTGCAATAGCTTTGAGAAGGGTTGTTTTTCCGGCCTTCGGAGGTGCCACAATAATTCCACGCTGACCCTTTCCAATGGGAGAAACGAGGTCTATCATACGCATAGCAAAATCGCATTTTCCTCTTTCAAGCCAAAGCCTTTCAGTTGGATAAACAGGTGTAAGATCATCAAATGCCTTACGATGTATAGAAACATCAACCTTGTCACCATTTACCGTCTGAACATAGAGAAGTGCCTGATACCTCTCACCCTCATGCTGCATACGGGTATTTCCTACAATATAATCTCCCGTTTTCAAATTAAATCTGCGAATTTGATTTTGGGACACATAAACATCATTTTCACCTGACTGATAATTGTCCGAACGCAAAAAACCGTACCCGTCAGCCATAACCTCAAGTACACCGCTCATCAGATTTGTGCGTCTGACCGGGTCTGAATACTCTATGCCGTCAGAAGGAGTTACGGACTTTTGCTCGGATACCACAGGCTTTTGTTCATGTGCTGCAGACTCCTCAACATTTTTCGGTTCCTTTTCCAAAAGCAGCCTTATCAAATCATCCTTTTTTAGTTTTGAAATATTCTTTATTCCCTTTTCCTTCGCAAGAGCCTGAAGCTCCTTTATTTTCAAATTTTCAATTTCTGTTGTTTTCACTTAATTCCTCCTCACTGAACCAACTCAGTAAATAATTATTTTCATACATTTCCGAAGCAATCCAAGACCTGTCTATTTCTGTCAACATCTTGCTTTCCGTCTTCATTGGTTCAGAAAACATAATCAATGCAAATGCAATATATAAAACAAATATTCCCGTTACAAAGCCCAAAGCCGCTCCGCCAATACCATTCAGTTGCTTTATAATCGGCACTTTCGAAACAAAGGTCAGGGTTCTCGCAATGAGTCCCGTCAATATTTTACACACAACAATCATAAGTACAAAAGCAAGCAAGCTGATTAAAAATTCTGCCACTGATGCAGAAATACTTTCTGCTGTTTTTTCAAGACTGCCACTCATATTTTCAGCAAACAATCCCCAGAGACCACCGGGATTTTCAGGAATGCTCCCTGACACAATTTTCTCGTTTACGGTTTTTGTAAGATAAGGAAAAAGAGGTGTTTTGAGCAAAAGGTCGGAAACAACGGGATAAAGCAAAAAAGAAAGAACAACAGATAAAATATATGATGCAATAGTTATAAGAGATTTCATAAAGCCTGTTTTGTAGCCTATAAATCCGCATATCAAAAAGATTAAAACAACAATCACATCCGCAATCATCAAAAATCCTCCTATTTTATTTTCACAATTTCTGCACTGCCGCTTCCAATAATCAAAGCTTCATTCCTGCCAGGGAAAATCTTCATTTTCTTCACATCACGGCTCACTTCGACTCTGTTTTTTTCTTTTCCCGAAGGCGTAACCCGAGCAATGCCTGTTCGGCTTGCTGAAAGAATACATTCCCCATTCACATCAAACGCAGTCATTTCGCCCTTCGTCTCATAGGTTCCACGAAGTTTTCCGTTTGAAGAATAACTTTCAAGAACGGAATTATTGAGACCGCCGTCAAATGCAAGCACCATATTTCCTTTGTTCTCTATATTAAAGCCTTCAAGGCAACGACCACCGAAATCTATCTTGAAATCAATTTTTCCATTCTTTTTGAATCCATGAACAGCAGTATCGGACACAGCAATCAAACCACCGTTATCTTTATATTGAAGTCGCATCACAAGCCCGTCAACCTCAGCAATACATTTCGCTTCCTTATCGGAAGAAGTATCTATAATCATAATTCTGCTGTATGCCTCATCCTTGTCTGTCATAAGCTGAGCCACAGCAAGCTTTTTCTTTGGTGAAATATCAATATCCCCTATATATCCGCTTCCGCTCGACCATTTGAAAATATCTGTTCCGTTTTTATCAAAAACAGTAACCGAGCCTTTGTAACCCAGTTCATCGGTTGCTACCGCTACATAACCATTTTTATTCAATTTTGCGGATAATATTTCTCTTTCTGTCTTTATCTGGGAAATTATTTTGTCCTTTTCATAAACATTCACAGATGTTCCGTTCAAATCTGCAAGCAAAATATACTTGTCCGCCTTGTCCAGCGAAGGAGCAGTGTTCGGCATAACTATACTCCAACTTTCTCTTCCCTTTCTGTCAATAGCACGGATTCCATCCTTGTTCACAAGAAGCATTTCTTTTCCGAAAACAACCGCCTCATAATCTGCACCTGCTTGAAAACTCACATTGACATCCTTTGTCTCAAGAAAAAACTGTCTCACCTCAGGATTCGAAAAAACCATAACAGCTACGAGAAGAAACACCGCAATAACAGCGATTACTCTTTTTTTGTTGAATATACCTTTTTTCTTCTCCGTATCAAAATTTTCCCTTTGTTTTCTCATAATTACCACTCCAACAATTCAGGCTTATAAAAAACCTTTTTCAAAAACAGACCTTCAGGCGGAGCCGTCATACCCGCACCACGTCTGTCACAATCTCTGATTATTTTCTCTATGTCTTCAACGGTTTTCCTGCCCGTCCCGACTTCCACAAGAGTTCCCGTTATAATTCTGACCATATTATAAAGAAAGGCGTCCGCTTCAACTTCAACTTCAAGCTGTTCCCTCCATTCGGTGCTTTCCTTCACAACACATTCACGAATGGTTCGCACGGTTGTTTTCTGTGACCCCCCCGCCGCCATAAATGCAGAAAAATCGTGTTTTCCGCAAAGCTTTTCCGCCGCTATTTTCATATTTTCAACATCAAGTCTGTACGGAACAAACCAACTGTATTTTGCCGTAAAAGGATTTTGAAGAGTTGAATTCCATATTTTGTAAACATATCTTTTTCCGTCCGAAGAAAACCGTGCGCTGAAATCCTCACTCACATCCTTTGCAGCAACAGCCGCAATACCGTCATTTCCAAGATGAGTGTTTATGGCATAAGGAAGTCTCTCTGCTGGAATTCCCGTATTACTTTTGAAATTAAATACATATTCCAGAGCATGCACTCCCGAATCGGTTCTGCTGCAACCACAGACAGCGATTATCTCCCCCGTCAGCTCAGACAAAACTTTTTCCATACGTTCCTGAACCGTAATACCGTTTGGCTGAGTCTGCCATCCGTGATAGCCTCCGCCGTCATACATTATTTTTACTGCTATATTTCTCATATACTACATCCTGACAAATCCGCTATTTTTCTAAAAAAACATATTTGTTACAACAATGCCTGCCGTAAACAAAATAATTATAATCCAGCAAACAAAATCCTTTACACCCATTTTCAAAGTATAAAGTCTTGTTCTGTTTTCGCCGCCGCGATAGCATCTGCATTCCATAGCCACCGCCAAATCATCCGCACGTCGAAAGGCACTGATAAAAAGCGGAATTAATATAGGAATCATGGCTTTGGCACGGCTTATGAGATTTCCGCTTTCAAAGTCTGCTCCTCGTGCAGTCTGCGCTTTGATAATCTTCTCTGTTTCTTCAAGAAGAGTCGGAACAAACCTGAGAGCAATGGTCATCATCATAGCAAGCTCGTGAGCAGGAACACCTATTTTTTTGAAAGGAGAAAGCAATCTTTCGATTCCATCAGTCAGTGCAATTGGTGATGTGGTGAGAGTAAGAAGGGACGTTCCCAGAACAAGAAAAAACAGCCTCAAAACCATAAAGACAGCAAGATTCGCACCCTCATATGTGATTTTCAAAAACTTCCAGCTCCAAAGAACCTTTCCGTCCGTCAGGAACAGATTGAATACCGCCGTAAGTGCCGCAAAAAACAATATTGGCTTCACACCCTTCAAAACAAAACTGAAGGGAATTTTCGATATAAGAATACACGCAACGGTAAAAACCGCCAACAACCCATAGCCGGCAAAGGTTTTTATGCAGAAGATTATCGCAATATATACAATTATGCAAAGAATTTTTGTTCTGGGGTCAAGTCTGTGTATAAAAGAATTACCCGGAAAAAATTGTCCCAGAGTTATGTCCTTGAACATTTCGTCATCTCATTTCGTTTTTTAATAGCTTTTCAAGCTCTGCTTTTGCCGATTCAACAGTATACAAACCATCTGGTATCGGCACACCTGCTTCTCTCAATCTGTTGCAAACCTCAGTAATTTGGGGAACAGAGAGGCCCATTTTTTTCAGTTCTTCAGCAGACTTGAAAACCTCAACCGGTTTTCCCGTCATTGCAACCGTACCTTTGTTCATAACAACAATCCTGTCCGCAAGCCCCGCAATGTCCTCCATACTGTGGGACACAAGAACAACTGTTATACCAAGTCTTCTGTGCATATCGCGGATTTTGTGAAGAATTTCGTCCCGACCTGCAGGGTCAAGTCCCGCCGCCGGCTCATCCAAAATGAGTAGCTTTGGCTCCATAGCAAGTACACCGGCTACGGCTACTCTTCTTTTTTGTCCACCCGAAAGCTCAAATGGAGACTTTTCAAGAATTTCACGTCTTATGCCCACAAGGTCTGCCGCAAAATGCACACGTCTTGTAATCTCTTCCGACGACAAGCCCATATTTGAAGGTCCAAAGGCAATGTCCTTGAAAACAGTTTCCTCAAAAAGCTGATATTCCGGATACTGCATCACAAGTCCGATTCCGAACCTGAGCTTTCGCATATCGGTGCCCTTCTTGAAAAGAGTCTTTCCATCAACCTCAATTGTTCCCGCTGTGGGCTTTGTAAGTCCGGCAATGAGCTGAACAAGAGTAGACTTTCCCGAGCCTGTATGTCCGATAAGCCCCACAAACTCGCCCCTCTTCAGCTCCAGATTTATACCCTTCACCGCTGTTTTTTCAAAAGGTCCGCCGCTCATATAGGTATAGCTTACATCATGCAATTTAACCATTTGCGACCTCTCCTTTCTCAAGCCGACCAAGAATTTCCTCAACACACTCATCCACCGTGAGTAAATCTTGTTTTATTTCAACTCCCGATTTTTTGAGCAGGTACAGAAGTTCTGTTGTCTGCGGAACATCAAGACCTATTTTCTTCAACTCTTCAACATGTGCGAACACCTCTTTCGGTGTTCCTTCCATAACAGACTCACCGCGGTTCATCACAACAACACGGTCAGCCTGTGCCGCCTCCTCCATAAAATGCGTAATCATTACAACAGTAATATTTTCCTCACGGTTGAGCTTTTTTACCGTTTCGATTATCTCTCTTCTGCCAATAGGGTCAAGCATAGCCGTCGGCTCGTCCATAACAAGTACATCAGGCTTCATCGCCAGAACTCCGGCAATAGCAATTCTCTGTTTCTGTCCGCCACTCAGCATATGGGGAGCATGCTTGGAAAATTCAGACATATTTACTGCGTCAAGGGCATAATCAACACGCTTTCTTATTTCCGTCTCAGGAACACCCAGATTTTCAGGGGCAAAAGCAACATCCTCTTCCACAATAGTCGCCACAAGCTGATTGTCAGGGTTTTGAAAAACCATACCGACTCTTTGCCTTATGTCATAAAGAGCATTTTCGTTCGCTGTATCAATCCCCTCAACGGCAACACTACCATTTTGAGGCACAAGAATTGCATTGAGATGTTTCGCAAGTGTTGACTTTCCTGAACCATTGTGACCCAATATTGCCAGAAACTCACCCTTTTTTATACTCAGGTTGATTCCTTTGAGTACCGTGGATTTCTTTTTTTCAGCATCCTCATAAGAAAACTCAAGGTTCTTTATTTCAATAATTGTTTCTGCATTTTTGTCCAAATATTTCACCTTCATCCTGCAAGTGGAAAAACTATCTGCTCCAGCGACCCGAATATCCGCAGGGAAGTACCAGATTATGTTTTGTCACCGGAAGACCTACCTCGTCCACCGCAACTGTTCCTCCAAATTTTTTTTGTAATGTCATCTTGTATATATTTTCCAGAACTCCTCCGGAAAGCCCCGTTGTATATGAATTAATCAGGAAAAACAGCGGTTCATCCGAAAGCACTCCCATACAAAGCTTCACAAGGTCAAAAAGCTCGTCCTCAATTTTCCATACCTCGCCCGAAGGACCACGACCATAAGACGGCGGGTCCATAATAACAGCATCATACTTGCGTCCACGTCGGATTTCACGTTCTGTAAATTTTTTTACATCATCGACAATATACCTTATGGGACGATTTTCCAGCCCTGAAAGATGTGCATTTTCTTTTGCCCATGAAACCATTCCCTTTGATGCATCAACATGACACACCGAAGCTCCCGCCGCAGCTGCTGCCATGGTAGCACCGCCGGTATAGGCAAAAAGATTGAGAACATTTACGTCCTTTCTTCCTGACTTTTTTATTATATCCGAAAACCAATCCCAGTTTGTCGCCTGTTCAGGGAAAAGTCCCGTATGCTTGAAACCCATCATTTTTATGCCAAAAGTGAGTTCACGATAGCTGACCGTCCAACTTTCAGGCATCCCCTTGCGGCTTTCCCAATGTCCGCCGCCGGTGTTGCTTCTGATATAATGAGCATCTGCCTTTCTCCACGCGGGGTCAGCCTTTGCTTCTTCAACATCCCATACAATCTGCGGGTCAGGACGTCTCAGAACAATATTTCCCCACCGTTCAAGCTTTTCACCTCTGCTTGTATCAAGCAGTTCATAATCTTTCCATTTATCCGATAAAAACATATTCAATCTCACCTTTAGGCATAATACACCATTATTTTTTATATATTGTAACATTTTTCCGCCTTCAAGTCAAGAAAAAACCGCATTATATCAATGATTTTCTAAAAAAATTGGTGTTGCATCAAGCAACACCAATTTTTCAGACACGTTCGTTATATTCAGTTTGTTATATAAATCTTTGTATTAAGTGGAACATAATACATAAGCCAGTTTATATTTTCAGGGCGTACTCTTATGCAACCATGAGAAATCATTTTCCCTATACGACCGTCATAATCCGTTCCGTCATTATAAAGCAACGTACTGTGAATTGCATAACCTCTGTAAAACCTCATAATCGGTCCGCAGTAATATGTGCCATAATCCCACTTTTTCAATTGTTCTATGTACTTGTACTGACCCGTAATTGTAGGAGTATCAGGAGCACCAATTGAACAGCCGAAATGCTTTATGCATTCCCATCCGTCTTCTCGTTCAAGAAACACCGAAACCTTGAAATCCGATTTTGAAACCCATATGAGATAAGGTGTATCACTTTTGATTTTGTTGTCATTCACAACCTTTTCTGCTTCTTCAAGCCACGGGTCGACACCTGTCAGGGGCTTTGCAGAAACATACGCCTCATCATAAATCACAAGCTTTCCTTCTTCATCAGGATATGCAAATGTCTCTGCAAGAAAATTCTCATGGAGTCCGTATTCCTTTTCACAATAGCTTATACTCTTTGTTCCTTCAACAGCCACCGCAAAAAACTTTGTTCCAATTCTGTATTCAGGAACACTGAATTCAAAAGCAAACCATCCGTCCCGTGTAATATTTTCACTTTCTTCACCCAGAAGCTCACCTTCCACAGAAAACAACTTGATTTTCATTTCAGAAGGTATAATTATCTCGTTTTCAATCTCGGGCTTCTCTACATTCACATATAATGTAAATGTATCGCAAAGCATTTCATCCTTCTTTTCCTCTTCTGTCTCTTCTTCCGGCAATTCTTTTTCTTCGTTAGAAGTATTCTCATTTTCTTCTTTGGATTCTTCCTCTTTCAAAACAACTGTTTCTTCTGTCTTTGCAGAACTTTCCTCCGCAAACACAAGGCAGGACGAAGTCAAAACAACTGCAAAAGCCGCAAGCAACGCCAATACTCTTTTCGCCATAACATCTCCGTTCCAGTGTAATAAACACTTATGTAAAAATTTTCTCTTCCAATAGCAAATATATCACACCAACACAAAGAAGTCAATACAGAATGCACATTTATTCATATGCAAAAAACAGTATAATATATTATTTTCCAACAAAAAAAGGCAGTCTTGCATTACACAAAACTGCCAGAAAATCAGCCTTTTACCAGAGCTTTTACAGCATCAAATGCTGTTCCGAGATACTTTGAGCTTTCAACAGCCTCAACCTTGCCTGCATCACAGCGTGCTGCAATTTCAGCCTTCATAGGAATTCTGCCCAGAGCCTCAAGTCCAAAGCTCTTTGCAACTTCATCAAGCTTGCTTTCACCAAATATGTGAATTTTTTCTTCACAGTTCGGACACTCAACATAGCTCATATTCTCCACAACACCGAGAATCGGAATGTTCATAAGCTTCGCCATATTCACAGCCTTTTCAACAATCATGGAAACAAGCTCCTGAGGAGATGTTACAACAATAATTCCATCAACGGGAAGTGACTGAAAAACAGTAAGCGGAACATCACCTGTGCCGGGAGGCATATCCACAAACATACAGTCCACATCTTCCCAGACAACATCGGTCCAGAACTGCTTTACCGTTCCACCAATAACAGGACCTCTCCATACAACCGGGTCGGTATCATTTTCAAGAAGAAGGTTGATTGACATTATCTTTGTGCCGCCACGGCTTACTGCAGGCATAATACCATATTCCGAGCCTACCGCCTTTTCCGAAATTCCAAACAGCTTGGGAATTGAAGGACCTGTTATATCTGCATCAAGAATTGCACTTCTGTAACCCTCTCTCTGCATACCCGATGCCATAAGAGAGGTAACAAGAGATTTTCCAACGCCTCCCTTTCCGCTCACTATTCCTATAACCTTTTTGATGTCACTCATAGAATTTTTTGGAGCAAGAAAGCTTTGCTCTTCTGTTCTTGAGCTGCAGTTTTCACCACAGCTTGAGCAATCATGTGTACAATTTTCACTCATTTTCTTTTCTTCCTTTCTTTAAAGTCGTTATTTAAAATGAATCAATAGCTGCTTCCAGCTGGTCATCCACCTCTACCTTAAGTTCCTTCAAGGAATCATAAAGGCTCATCTGTGTCGTAATATCCAGTACGCCATAAGGATAAAGTCCTTTTGCCGCCTGAAAATTCTTCACCGCCATTTTCAAGTTTTCATCATAAATATCGTTTACCTCGCCCACAAGCAATCCAATTTTGCTGAGCATTTTTTTTGCGTTTTCAACCTCTGCACCACTATCACCAAGCTTATACGTTGAGGTAAGAGCAAAATATTCAAACTCAGACATGTCCATAGGAACAGCAGAGTTTTCAACAACGGCATCGGGAGATATTCCTTTTCCGTGAATATTATTTCCAAGTGGAGTGAGATAATATGCAACCGTAAACTTCATAATTCCGTTTTTGGGAACATCATATACCGCCTGAACAGTGCCCTTTCCAAAAGAATTTGTACCCACAGAAATTGCTGCTTTGTTTTCCATAAGTGCAGCTGTGAGAACCTCTGATGCACTTGCGCTGTAACCATTTATGAGAATCACAATTTCATATTCCTTTCCGATTCCCGTAGAATAATACTCCTTGTCAAGAACATCCACCTTGTGGTCTTCGGTTGTAATAAGCTTTCCCTTTGGGAGAAGCATATCAGCAATTTTCACCGCTTCGTCAAGGTATCCTCCACCATTGTCACGAAGGTCAATAATTATCTTTTTTGTACCATCCGCATCCGCTTGACCCAGAGCATTTTTGAACTGGTCCGCAACATTCTCGGTGAAGGAATATATCGTAATCTTTCCGATTTTCTTGTCTTCACGCTCAATCAGCTCATAATCAACCGAAGGTGAAACAACACTCTCTCGGACAATCGAAAAAGTTATAGGCTCAACCATTCCCGAACGCAGCACTTCCACATTCACGGTTGTTCCTTCCTTGCCGCGGATATATTCAACCGCAGATTCAAGAGGCATTCCATTCAGATTGACGCCATTTGCTGTTACGATAATATCTCCGCTTTTTATTCCTGCTTTGTCCGCAGGAGAACCGGGAATAGGCTGAGAAACAACGATTTTCCCTTCCATTTCGAGAACAGTTACACCAATTCCCACCACCTCATCATCAAGGCTTTCCAGAAACTCCTTTGCTTCTTCCTCATTGTAGTACACCGAGTTTTCATCAACCGACTCGACCATAGCCTTCACAGCCAAATCATAAAGCTCGGGGTTTGACTCAATCAACGCATCAAGCGCTGTGAGATAAAGATTGTTCTCTATCAACCCATCATATCTTCCGAAAAGAGAAATATTCTTTGCAATGTTCTTTATGAAATCCGAATACTTGTATTCAACGCTTTGTTCGGCATTACTTTCCTCGGCAAACACTGCCGTAAAGGAAAAGCTGAGTGCAAAAACCAGAAGCCAGGTTGAAAACAGCTTTACTGTACGTTTCATATTTATAACCATTCCTTTCTGTGCAAAAGCACAAAACTAAAGTCTATGTCCTCTACATTTTTTCCGGTGCATTTATTTTCAACATATTAAGAACACCAAGAATAACTATTCTTGTACTGTCCACAAGCTTCAGTCTTGCATTCATAACTTCAGCATCCTCAACCTTTACACGGCAGGCATTATAGAATGTGTGGAATGCCGATGCAAGATCCATAACATATCTTGTTATTTTTGCAGGTTCACGGGTTTCTGCCGCCATTCTGATTTCTTCCGGAAGGTCACAAAGCTTTTTGAGAAGTGCCAGCTCTTCCTTTTCAGTGAGAACATCAGGATTGATTTCTCCAAAGCTTTTCACCTCAATACCTTCCTCCTTGAGAACCTTCAGGATACTGCAAATTCGTGCGTGAGCATACTGAACATAGAAAACTGGGTTTTCGCTTTCCTGCTTAACCGCAAGGTCAAGGTCAAAATCAAGATGACTTCCCGCCATTCTCATATTAAAGAGAAATCTTGCTGCATCAACAGACACATCTTCAAGAAGGTCAGTGAGTGTAATTGCTTTTCCTGTACGCTTTGACATTCTTACGGCTTCACCGTCACGGGTGAGACGTACAAGCTGCATAATTGAAACCTCAAACTTGTCAGGGTCAATTCCGCAAGCCGCAAGAGCTGCCTTCATTCTTGCGATATGTCCGTGGTGGTCAGCTCCCCATACATCAATACAGAGGTCATAGCCTCTTGTTTCAATCTTGTTGATGTGGTATGCAATATCTGCCGCAAAGTATGTGGGAATACCATTCTGGCGTACAAGAACTTCATTTTTTTCAAGTCCCATCTTTTCGCAGTTAATCCAGATTGCACCGTCTTCTTCATAGGTATATCCGGCTTTTGTCAGGCGGTCAATTGCATCCTGAACCTTTCCTGATTTGTGGAGTTCACTTTCACGGAACCATACGTCATAGAAAATACGGTATTTTTCAAGGTCGGTTTTCAAATAGTTCACGTTCTTTTCCAGAGCATAAGCCACAAGTGCCCCTTTTCTTTCCTCGGAGGATGTATCAAGATACTTGTCACCTTCTATTTCAATGAAAGCCTTTGCGTGTTCTGTTATATCATCACCGTGATAGCCGTCCTCGGGGAACTCTATCGCATCTTCACCTTTGAGCTGCTGAATATATCTCGCTTCAAGAGATTTTCCAAATTTTTCAATCTGATTTCCCGCATCATTGACATAGAATTCACGTGTAACATCATATCCCGCATATTCAAGCACACTCGCCATACAGTCGCCGAGAGCACCGCCACGGGCATTTCCCATATGCATAGGACCTGTTGGATTCGCACTTACGAACTCAACCATAACTTTTTTGCCCTTTCCAATATCAATTCTGCCGTAATCACAGCCTTTTTCCTCAATTTCACGTATAACCTCATAAAGCCGTGAATTTGAAAGATAAAAGTTTATGAAGCCGGCTCCTGCAACCTCAATCTTTTCAATCTCTCCGCCCGTTTCAATTTCTGCCGCAATTGCCTCAGCAATTTTTCTTGGAGGCATCCGAAGCTCCTTCGCAAGAAGCATAGCTATATTACAAGCAAAGTCACCATGCTGTTCATCTTTTGGTACTTCAAGCTGAATTTTTTCCGAAATCTCCAATTCCTCAGGAACCGAAAATGCACCTTTTTCTGATGCTTTCACAAAAGCTTCAGCTACAGCTTGTCCGATTTTGTTTTTTGAATTCTCTATAATACTCATATCTATCTCCATTCTGCCCTATGAGGCATTTTTTCTGACGTTTTTATGATAATATTTTGTCAACCGTAAGCTTCAGCTTGTTCACAAGATAATCACGGTTGTCAATATCCAGAATGTATTCTATAGCAAGATTCCCGCCATCTTCTGTAAGGTTGTTTTCAAGGGATATAGGATTTACACCTACGGGAATAACACCGAAGGGCGTGTTGTAGCTGCACAGGCACTTCTCACCGAGACGGAATTCCATTCTGCTGTTGTACTTCCCTCTTCGTGTCATACACACCATTTCTTCGGACACTTTTATGGTTGTCGTCGTGTCCTCAAAACCCGTAAGCTCACTCTCTTCGTATATTATATAGAACTTCCCGTCCTTTCGTGCAAAAACTCCCTTTGTCTGAAGCTCAATTTCATCTGTTTGCTCCTCACCTTCAGCACTTTGAAGGGTTTTGAGATAAATCATTGCATTGTTTTCCATTTTTTCACCTTATTTCAGTACTTTTCAATATCTGTTTTTGCTACCCTTCCGTCAATAGGTCGGCTCAGAAACATTCCGCCCAGCTCCGCAAAAACCTCAGCAGAGTCGCTGACAAAGTAGCTGTAATCACCATTTTTCTTTTCACTCAACCGATTATTCTCTTTCAGCAGTTCAAAAGCATAGTCCGCAGCTGCCGCTCCCGAATCAATGAGCGTAACTTCATCTCCCATAATCTCGCCTATTGTCTTTTTCAAAAGAGGATAATGGGTGCAACCAAGGATAAGTGTATCAACCTTCTGCTTTTTTATTTCTTCAAGATATTCCTGAGCAAAAATCCTTGTTACCGGATTTTGTGCATACCCGTTTTCCACAAGCGGCACAAACATCGGACAAGCACACTGAAAAACCTCCGCATCGGGGCAGAGACTTTTTATATATTCAGGATACTTTCCGCTTTTCACTGTGCCATTTGTTCCCAGAACTCCTATGCGTTTGTTCTTTGTTGCTTTCACCGCCGCCTTCGCCGCAGGCTCAACAACACCAATTATTTCGCTGCCGAACTCACCGTTTATCTGCGGAAGAGCCGCACTACTTGCTGTGCCGCAGGCAATAATTATCATTTTTATATCAAAGGTTTCGAGAAACCTTATATCCTGTCTCACGTATTTAAGGAGAGTTTCTCTGGATCTTGTGCCATATGGAACTCTTCCCGTATCCCCGAAATATATAACATCCTCACCGGGCATTGTTTTCATAATTTCTCTGACACAGGTAAGTCCGCCAAGTCCCGAATCAAAAACACCGATTGGTCTGTTGTCCATGTCAATCCTCCCTATTCAGGGCATATTCAATATGTCTGTCAATTACATCCTTCATAGGCACTCCCGATTTTTCCCAAAGCTTCGGATACATACTAATGGGCGTAAATCCCGGGATTGTGTTTATTTCATTGAGAAGAATTCTTCCGTCACGTCTGTCAATAAAGAAATCTACCCTCGAATGTCCTCTGCACTCACAAATTCTGTAAGCACGTTTTGCATACTCTTTTATTTTGTTTACGGTATTTTCATCAACCTCTGAAGGAATAATCAGCTTTGAATTTTCGTCCTGATACTTTGCTTCAAAATCATAAAACTCTTTTGCAGGCATAATTTCCCCGAGAACATCTGCCGTAACAGGCTCCAGATTTCCCATAACAGCACACTCGACCTCACGTGCATCAATTGCTTCTTCAATAAGAACCTTGTAGTCGTGCTCCAACGCAAGCCTAACGCCCGCAACAAGCTCATCACGATTTGATGCCTTTGTAACACCAACAGAAGAACCTGCAGATGACGGCTTTATAAAGCAGGGATAACCCAACTTTGATTCAATGGTTTCTATATCAATATTTTCACCAAGCTTCATTTCTACCCAGTCCGTCTGAGGAATTCCCGCTTTTTCAAACAGAATTTTCGCAACGCATTTGTCCATACATACAGCACTTCCAATAACGCCGCTTCCAACATATGGAATGTCCGCCATTTCACAAAGGCCTTGAACAGTTCCGTCCTCACCGTTTTTTCCGTGAAGAACCGGATATACTGCGTCAAGTCTTATCTTTTCTATCTTATCATCTCTGAATACAATCAACGCCTTATCATTGCTGTCGGGCGAAATTATAGCAGATGACGTATTTCCCTTTTCCCATTCGTGATTTCTGATGCTTTCAACATCTCCGTCATACAGAAGCCATCTTCCGTCTTCTGTTATTCCCACAGGATAAACCTCATACTTTGAACGGTCAATATTATCAAGCACCGCAGAAGCAGAAACTTCTGAAACGCTATGCTCACTTGAAGCACCGCCAAACAAAACACATACATTAAGCTTTTTCATTTTCCTCATATCCTAACTATAATAATTTTAAACTTTAAACTCAAAAAAATCAATATGTATAAATCAAAAAAACTCTGTCAATACTTCCCTTTGATAAAAATGAATTCAAGAGAAAGGCTGTGAGTTTATGAATTACATAAACAAGACACGTTTTTTTGCATTATTTTTCACTCTTATACTTTTATTCACTCTTATCCTGTCCTATTCCTTATCTACGGGCAAGGATATTTCAAACGCAGTTGTCCGTCTTCACATTATAGCAAACAGTAATTCCGAATCAGACCAAGCTATGAAACTGAAGGTGCGTGACAGAATCACAAAAGATACTGCGCACCTTTTCAAAAACATAACCGATTCCCATGAGGCGCTGGCTGTTGCCGAAAAAAACGCTGAATACATCCGCCAATCCGCCCTCAGTGAACTGAAAAATCTTGGCTGCGACCTCCCCGTGAAGGTTTCGATAGGAGAAGATATGTTTCCCACCAAATTCTATGGAGATGTTTCTCTTCCGGCAGGAAGATATAACGCTGTCCGTATCGAAATCGGAGAAGCCGTCGGTGAAAACTGGTGGTGCGTTATGTATCCGCCCCTTTGCTTCACGGACGGAACAATCGCACTTTCCGAGGATGCAAAAACAAAGCTCAAAAGCACACTCACCGAAACCGAATATGAGCTTGTCACAAAAAACGGTAAATCAGTTCCTGTAGAAATCAGGTTCAGGCTTGTTGAAATGTTCCAAAAGCTGTTTTAACCCAGAGGAAGATTCGCAACCGCATTGAGTGTCATATCAGCTGTGACCCCTGCCTTGTACTCATAATATGCGGCACAGCCAATCATTGCCGCATTGTCTGTACAAAGTCCAAGGGACGGACAAACAAATGACATTTCTTTTTTTCTTGCCATTTCTTCAACTCTTTCACGGAGGGGTTTGTTTGCTGCAACACCTCCAGCAAGAGCTATGCTTTTCACGTTATATTTCTCGGCACATTCAATCAGGTGTCCGCACAAAACATCTGTTACAGCCTCCTGAAATGATGCAGCGACATCCGCCTTGTTGATTTCGATGCCTTTTTGTTCAGCGTTGTGAATATAGTTTATCACCGCAGTTTTCACACCGCTGAAGCTAAAATCAAAGCCGTCTTCCCCCATATTCACTCTGGGAAATCGGATTACCTGCGGATTTCCTTCTGCGGCACATTTTTGAATAGCCGGTCCGCCGGGATAACCAAGTCCCAGAACTCTCGAAACCTTGTCAAAGGCTTCCCCTGCCGCATCGTCACTTGTTTTTGCCAGAACCTCATAGGTATTGTAGTCCTTCACAAAAACAATGTGGCTGTGTCCTCCCGATGCCACAAGACATATGAACGGAGGTCTGAATTCGGGATGCTCAATGTAATTTGCACAGATATGACCTTTAATATGATGAACGGGAATAAGGGGCTTTTTTGATACATAGCTGAGCCCCTTTGCTGTGGAAACCCCTACAAGAAGTGCGCCCACCAGTCCGGGACCATATGTAACAGCAATAGCATCAACATCCTCAATTGTCATTTCACAATCCTCAAGCGCCTTGTCAACAACATCACTGACATTTTCAATATGCTTTCGCGATGCAACCTCAGGCACAACACCTCCAAAGGTTTTGTGAAGCTCTATCTGTGTATTTATTACATTTGAAAGAACTCTGCATCCGTCTTCAACCACCGCAGCGGCTGTTTCATCGCAAGAGCTTTCAATTGCAAGTATTTTCATTTTTCATCCCCCGTTAAAATCTTTTTCATTATAACAGCATCTTCTTTCCCGTCATAGTAACCCTTCCGTACATCAATCTCATTATATCCGAGCTTTTTGTAAAGGTTTCTTGCGGGAATATTGCTCTTTCTCACTTCAAGATTAATCTCAAAAACATTATTTCTCCGGCAATAATCTTCAATGACAAAAAGAAGCTTCTGTGCAATTCCCATACATCTGTTCTTTTTGAGAACACCAACATTCATAATATCTGCACTGCCGCATATATTCCACATTCCGGCATAGCCCAGAACCTCGTCGGCTTCTTCTGCAACAAAGTAGACTGCTATTTTGTTTTCAAGCTCCTTTTCGAAGGTATTTTTTGCATATCCTGAATTGAAGCATTCTTCTTCCACCTTCACAAGTCCGTCAAGGTGTCTTTTCTCCATCAAAACAAATTCTATCATATATCTATCTTCTCAATCAGGGCTTTCAGCTCGTCTGCACAGCTTTTGTATAACAAAATATCACCGCCGTAAGGATCGGCAACATCCCCATACTCACCTGCAAGCTCCTTCAATATAAACACCTTTTCATTGTCAGGAAGAGTCATTTTGTGGCTCATTGTCATAACAATCACAATATCTGCACTGTCAAACATTTCCTGACTTATCTGCATCGGTATGTGATTCTTCAAGTCAATATTCCACCTTTTCACAGCCTCAACAGCATTCTTTTCTGCGCCCTCAGATGCCATAACACAAAGTCCCGCTGAGGAAGCAACACCGTTTTTCCCAAGGCTGTTGAAAATACCTTCTGCCATTGGACTTCTGCAAGTGTTTCCCGTACATACAAAGAGAACAGATTTTGCCGACCTTGCATCAAGCAATCTGCCTGCCGCCGCTTTGTAAATACGGTTTTTCACCGCTCTCCACAAGCCGCAATCCGGTATTTCGGGAGCATATGCTTCCCTCACACCTCGTTTGTCACACTCACGCAAGCAATCAAAAAGTCTCTGTGCGGCATCTGTAGGATTTTCACCGGAGCCGAGCGATATGAATTCTACTCCATTCGGAAGATTATCTTTCATTTCATCAAAGCCCAGAAAAGCAACCTTGCCAAAAGCACTCCTCTTTGTCACAAACTCAAGCATTTCCTTTGCGTTGCCCTTCAATATATATACGGACGCCTTTGGAGAATAATGCTTGTATTTCATTCCGGGAGCTTTTGGAATATCGTCCTTTTTGACCTCGCTGCTGATAAGAACTTCACCAAGAACCTCTTTCAGCTGTTCAAGAGACACACCGCCCGGTCTCAAAACCGTAGGTATCTCCGTTGTCATATCAAGAACAGTCGATTCAAGCCCAACAGAACATTCACCGCCGCGGATTATTCCTGATACTCTGCCGTTCATATCCTCAAAAACGTGGTCGAAGGTTGTAGGGCTTGGTTTTCCCGAAACATTTGCACTGGGTGCCGCGACGGGAACACCGCATTGGTTCAAAAACTCACGCGCAATTTTGTTTTCAGGAATCCTTATTCCCACAGTTTCAAGTCCTGCTGAAACACCATTTGGAATTATACTTTTCTTTTTGAAAATAATAGTCAAAGGTCCCGGCCAGAACTTTTCTGCAAGCACTTTTGCGTTCTCAGGAATTTCTGCCACAATTTCCTGAACCTTCGAAAAATCCGCCACGTGTACAATAAGAGGATTGTCAGAGGGTCTGCCCTTTGCTTCAAAAATCTTTGCAACCGCTGTTTCATCAAGGGCATTTGCACCGAGACCGTAAACTGTCTCTGTGGGAAAAATAACCGTTTCTCCGTGTTTTATCAGTTCAGCCGCTGCTGTCAAATCTTCAATTGTGTTTTCAAATATCCTTGTTTCCATAGAAACAACCTCTTTTTTCTGTTGAGTAAACCTCATTCTGATAATGGGAATTAATTCTCGCCCTGTAGCTTCAACTTCTCACTTTGGTCGGTTGTAATAAGTGCGTCAATGATTTCATCAATGTCACCATTCATAATCGCTTCAATCTTATATAATGTAAGACCGATTCTGTGGTCGGATACACGTCCCTGAGGGAAGTTGTAGGTTCTGATTCTTTCACTTCTGTCACCCGTTCCTACCTGACTCTTTCTGTCTGCCGCAATTGCCTCCTGTTGTTTCTGGAGCTCTGCTTCATAAAGTCTTGAACGCAAAACCTTCATGGCTTTGTCCTTGTTTTTGTGCTGCGAACGTTCATCCTGACACTCAACAATTACCCCCGTAGGTATATGAGTAATACGAATCGCCGATTCGGTTTTGTTTACGTGCTGACCGCCTGCTCCGCTGGCACGATATGTGTCAATCTGAAGGTCGGCTGGGTTAATTTCAAAGTCAACTTCTTCAGCCTCTGGAAGTACCGCAACCGTAACAGTCGATGTATGAATTCTTCCCTGAGATTCTGTTTCAGGAACACGCTGTACACGGTGCACGCCGCTTTCGTACTTGAGACGGCTGTACGCCCCCTGACCTTCAATCATAAAGGAAACTTCCTTGATACCTCCAATACCGATTTCGCTCAGGTTCATAACCTCCGTCTTCCAACGTTTTGACTCTGCATACATTGAATACATTCTGTAAAGGTCCGCTGCAAAGAGAGCCGCTTCATCACCACCTGCACCGCCTCGGATTTCAACAATAACGTTTTTGTCGTCGTTGGGGTCCTTGGGGAGAAGCAAAATTTTCAACTCGCCCTCAATAACTTCAATGTTCGCCTTTGCTTCTGAAATTTCGTCCTGAAGCATCTCCTTGAAGTCCTTGTCGGTTTCAGGGTCATCCAGCATCATCTTTGCATCTTCAATTGTATTCATATTCATTTTGTATTCCTTGTACTTCTCCACAATGGGGGTCATATCGGAATGCTCTTTGCACAGCTTGCGCCAGTTGTCCATATCTGCCATAACAGCAGGGTCACTGATTTTTGCCGCAAGTTCTTCGTGTTGTTGTTCTATAAATGATAATTTTTCAAACATTACCTATTTCCTCTCTTCTATTACAGTTCGCCTCTTGAAAGTGCCGTGAGGTATGAATCAATAAATCCGTCAAGGTCGCCATCCATAACCGCTCCTGTGTTTCCTGTTTCAAAGTTGGTTCTGTGATCCTTCACCATACTGTACGGATGGAAAACATAAGACCTTATCTGGCTGCCCCAGCCGATTTCCATTTGAACACCCTTCAAGTCTTCAATCTTTTCCTTCTGCTCACGCTCTGCAATCTCAACCAGCTTTGATTTCAGCATTTTCATTGCCGTCTCACGGTTTTTGTGCTGTGACCGTTCATTCTGACAAGTGACAATTACACCTGTGGGAAGATGAGTTATACGGATTGCAGATTCAGTTTTGTTTACGTGCTGACCGCCCGCACCGCTGGCACGGTAGGTATCGACTTTCAAATCCTCCGGATTGATGTTGATTTCAATATCATCATCAATTTCAGGCATAACATCAAGTGATGCAAAGGATGTATGACGTCTTCCCGATGAATCAAAAGGAGAAATTCTCACAAGTCTGTGAACGCCCTTTTCGCATTTTGCATACCCGTATGCATTCACCCCTTCAATCTGGAAGGTTACGCTCTTTATACCCGCTTCTTCACCATCCAGAAAATCAAGTGTTTCCACCTTAAAGCCGCGGCGTTCAGCCCAACGCGTATACATTCTGTAAAGCATTTCGCACCAGTCCTGAGCCTCTGTTCCGCCTGCTCCTGCATGAAGAGTGAGAATTGCATTGTTGCCGTCATACTTTCCGGAAAGAAGTGTTTCAAGCTTCATCGAGCTGAGATTGTCCGTAAGCTCTTTCATTCCGCTTTTCACTTCTCCAAGAACACTTTCGTCATTTTCCTCAATTGCAAGAGCTACCAAGGTTGTGAGGTCTTCCCAGGAAGAATAGAGAGCATTGTATCTCTCAACCTTGCTCTTGAGACCCTTTATTCTTTGCAGAACCTTTCCTGCCGCATCCATATCGCTATAAAAATCCGGTTCCATTGTTTTTGCATCCAGCTCGGAAATCTCTTCCATCGTCTTTTCGATGTTAAAGTGAATCCCTCAAATCTGTAATATCTTTCTTCATTCCGTCAAGCTCAAGCTTGTATTCATCGAATTCTATCACATTTTCACATCCTTTTTTATGTTAGTTTTTGCTTTTACAAGTCCTTCTATTTTTCATCCTTACCAAGACAGCATTGCTTGTACTTTTTGCCGCTTCCGCAAGGACAAGGGTCATTTCGTCCTATTTTTGTGCCCTTCACAAGAGGCTTCTTTTCAACAGTGCCGTCACCGCCATGATTTGCCGCAATGGGTTTTGCAACCTCCTTGCGCTCTATTTTCGACTCTATAACAACATGGAAGAGCTGTTTCACCGTTTCTTCTTTTATGAGAGCGGTCATCTCTTCAAACATATTCATAGCTTCAAACTTGTACTCAATAACAGGGTCTTTTTGTGCAAAGGCACGAAGACCTATTCCCTGACGAAGCTGTTCCATACTGTCAATGTGATCCATCCACTTTGCATCAACTGTACGAAGAAGAATTATTCGTTCAACCTCGCGCATATTGTCACCGAACATTGTTTCTTTTTCAGCATATTTCTCCTTTGCACCTTCAAAAATATCATCTGTGAGAGATGCAACTGTCATCCTGTCAATCTCATATTCGTCAAAAACAAGTGTTCCCTCAGGAAGCTCTCCGAAAACAGCCGTAATCTGTTCACGGATATTATCCCAAGGCCAGTCTTCGGCATGAGGCATACTTCCTGCATTGTGCGAGACAATATCAGCAATAACACTCTTTATCATATTTTCAACAGAACCGCGAATATCCTTGCCGTCAAGAACCTCATTACGCTGCTTGTATATAACCTCTCTCTGCTGATTGTTCACATCGTCGTAGTTGAGAACGTGCTTTCTGATGTCAAAGTTTCTGCCCTCAACACGAGCCTGAGCTGTTTCTATAGCACCCGAAACAATCTTGCTTTCAATAGCTTCAGTTTCGTCAAAACCAACCATTTCCATAACCCTGTTGATTTTGTCCGCCGCAAAAAGTCTCATCAGGTCATCCTCAAGAGAAAGGAAAAACCTTGACTTACCAGAATCGCCCTGACGACCCGCTCTACCTCTGAGCTGATTATCTATTCTTCGGCTTTCATGACGTTCAGTACCCATAATATAAAGTCCGCCTGCCGCCAGAACTTCCTTCTGTTCAGGCTCGATTTGAGCTTTGTACTTGTCGTTCAGTTCCTTGAAGGTTTGTCTTGCATTGATAATTTCTTCGTTATCCGTTTCAGCAAAGCCCGTAGCCTCCACTATCAGTTCGGGAGTAAAGCCCATAGCTTCCATTTCTTTCTTTGCAAGAAATTCCGCATTACCGCCAAGAACAATATCCGTTCCTCTGCCTGCCATATTTGTAGCAATGGTTACGGCACCCTTCTTGCCTGCCTGAGCAACAATTTCAGCTTCCTTCTCATGCATTTTTGCATTGAGCACATTATGCTTTATGCCACGTCGTTTCAGCATACCGCTAAGCTTTTCCGACTTTTCAATTGAAACCGTACCGATAAGAACAGGCTGCCCAACAGCGTGAGCCTTTTCCACTTCATTGATAACTGCATTAAACTTTGCATTTTCAGTCTTATATATTGCATCGGGAAGGTCTTCACGAATCATAGGCTTGTTTGTGGGAATAACCACAACATCCAGATTGTAAATCTGCCTGAACTCCTCTTCCTCCGTAAGTGCTGTACCTGTCATACCCGAAAGCTTGTCATAAAGACGGAAGAAATTCTGGAAGGTTATCGTAGCAAGGGTTTTGCTCTCATTTTCAACCTTAACGCCTTCCTTCGCTTCAATAGCCTGATGCAGACCGTCGCTGTAACGGCGTCCGAACATAAGACGACCCGTAAACTCGTCAACAATAATAACCTGACCATCTTTCACAACATAGTCAATATCACGTTTCATAACACCATGAGCCTTTATTGCCTGATTGATATGGTGAGAAATTGTCATATTTTCAATGTCCGAAAGGTTTTCAAGCCCAAATGCTTGCTCAACCTTTTTCACGCCTGTGGGAGTAAGAGTTGCAGAATGTGCTTTTTCGTCAACAACATAATCAACATCAGCATAAAGCTCATCCTCATCCTCCTTGCTGTTGGTTTCAACAACAGTACGGCATTTGAGGGTTTTCGCCAGATAATCCGCCTGCTCATAAAGCACTGTAGATTTTTCGCCTACACCGGAAATAATAAGCGGTGTTCTCGCTTCATCCACAAGGATACTGTCCACCTCGTCCACAATAGCATAGCTGTGACCACGTTGAACTCTGTTTTCCTTGTAAATAACCATATTGTCACGAAGATAGTCAAAGCCCATCTCGTTGTTTGTACCATAAGTTATATCAGCCGCATAGGCCTCTCGTCTTTCCTTGTTGTCCTTTTCGTGAATAATAAGACCAACACTGAGACCGAGGAAGTTGTAAAGTTTTCCCATCCACTCACTGTCACGCTTTGCCAGATAGTCGTTCACGGTTACGATGTGAACACCCTTTCCCGAAAGTGCATTGAGATATGCAGGAAGGGTTGCAACCAAAGTCTTTCCTTCACCTGTTTTCATTTCAGAAATTCTGCCTTGATGGAGAACAATTCCGCCGATAATCTGAACACGAAAATGTTTCATTCCGAGCACACGCCATGACGCTTCACGACAAACCGCAAAAGCCTCGGGAAGAATATCATCAAGAGTTTCACCCTTTGAAAGTCTTTCTTTGAAAACCGCAGTCATTCCACGAAGCTCGTCGTTGGACAATGCCTGCATTTTTTCGTCTAGCGCCAAAACACGGTCAGCAATAGGGTTTATCCTTTTGAGTTCACGCTCGCTGTACGTGCCGACAATTTTTTCTATTATACCTTTAAAGCTCATCAGCCTACCTCCAAAAACTCTATATGCATATACGCATCCATTTTACATATAATCATTAGCATTATACCACACTTTTCCGAATAACACAAGTGTTCTTTGAAAAACTTATTCAATATTCAGGAATAATTTTCATATTTTTATCCATAATATATACATAAACTCCAAAGAAAGGGTGTTTCCCGTGTATACAGGACTTTCTTCTGCCGCTCCAACCTCACTGCGAAAGGTTTCCCGGCATAGAAAACGAAAAAACAAAATTCACGAAAAGCATATATCAGAGCTCAAATCACATATCGAGGAAGCCAAACTGGAAATCAACCTTGCCATTGATAATTTCAACAACGTAACCGAACCAAAGCTCATTGATTTTTATATTTACAAAATAAGCTCCGAACAGACCCGCTTTGAACAGCTTCTTTCGGAATACAAAAACCTTGAAGATTGGACTCAGACATTCTGAAACAAACAGAAGGGGCTGTAGCAAAATAAAAAAAGCGGTTCGGCGTGGAAACCGAACCCTACAAATTGTGTTAAAAAAAATGAAGTACACAACATATGTAGGGGACGGGTTCTATCCCGTCCCGAAAACTTCATTTTGCTACAGCCCCTTCTTTCTTTTTATTCTATTGTCATTTTTCCGAAATATGAAGGAACATGAAAATCAGGCTTTTCGCGGTTCACCATTGACCAACATCCCCAATGCGGAATCTCTGTTTCATCGCCGCACTTGTACACATTTGCAGGATGCTCAAGACCCTTTTTGAATTCATAATCAGGAATATATTTTTTCAACAATTCAAAAGGAACTGTGTAATCCAGTGTCCAATAATCCTCAAAAACTTCCGCCCTTATATCAAGAGATTCAATATCCTCAACCGAAAGCAAGGTTTTGTCATATCTGTCCTTTCGGAAGGCAATATTTGCAACACCTCCTGCATTCATTTCAAAATTGAAATATCCGTCTGTGTGAACAGGGTCAAAATTCATAAACCATTCAAGACAGCTATCCTTATGTACAAATTCAAGATGCTTTGTCATTGTAATACGCGGATTCTTTTCATAAGCAACAAAGTGTGCATGAAAGCCCTTGTCGCTGTATACGGCACTGAATACAATCTTCGGGCTGTAGCCGGTATTAATATAGTCTGTTATAACAATTTCCGGAATGTCCGCTGAACCTTTTTCTTTAATAACATACATAATCTTTTTCTCCTTTTTTTATATAATATTTTCCAGATATTTTTTTACATCCATAAAGCTGTCAGCAATCAAGCTGCACCGCCTTTTGCAATAATCATCAGGCGGAATCAAATCCTTCACCATAACAGCAACAAAACCGCCTTCTGCGGCAGCCTTTATTCCATTCAAAGAATCTTCAAGCACCATACATTCATCATGGCTCACACCAAGTCTTTCTGCTGCAATTTCAAAAACATAAGGGTCCGGCTTGCACCGTGTTCCCACATCATCGCCAAACACAAAGACATCAAAAATATTCTCTTTTCTGTAACCTTTTTTTTCGAACATACTTTCTGCACGGGCACGTCTTGAGGATGTTGCGAGAGCAAGACCGCACCCCTTTTCTTTCAGGAAAGCAACAATTGTTTCAAAGCCGTCCTTTGTTTCAAAACAACCTTCCGAAATAGCTTGCCTGACACCTTTCAGCATAAACTCCCGATACTCGTCCGCATCAAGCTCCGGATACAGCTCTTTCAATTCATTCCGTATTGCCTCCTCGCTTTTTCCGCAAATACTCTGTCTGTACTCCTCGGAAATATTTGCATTGAATTCCTTGTTTGCCAATACAAAGTATTCCTTCCACAAGCATTCTGTATCAAAAATCACACCGTCCATATCAAAAATTACAGCCTTAATTTTTTTCATTCCTTCAACCACCTGTCAAAAATTAATTCTCTATCCTTTCCAGAATACCAAACAGCCTGTGTGCCGCATCACTGAATTTCTCACGGCTGCATTCCCCTGATATTGTCTCTTCACCTTCATCCTTCTTCCAAAATTCAACACTCCTCGGTTCAAGAGAAACAAATGTTGGCTCTTTTGATTTTTCAGCGTGTTTTGTGAGAATTTCCTCTATTCGTGCATCTCCCGTACATTCCTTAATACGAAAATATACTACGTAATCTTTCAGCATATCATATGAAGAAATCAGGTCATTCTTATCTGTCAAAAAGCTTTCCGCATCAAAAACACATTTCATTCTTCCGTCAAAATATTCCATCAATTCCAAACACCTTTCGGGAGAATCACCATATGTTCCATACTCACTTTCGTGACACAAGGTTACATTATATTTTTCCGCAACTGCAAGCATTTTCTCAAGTCTTTCATATACTTCCTTCACATCTGCTTCGCAAAAACCTTTACTCACACGTGGATAAAAACTGAATATCCTGACATATTCAGCCCCAAGTATATTTGCATATCTGCAAACTCTCTCAAGCTTTTCCAGAAGCTCGTTCATTCCGTCATTGAGAGCACTCTTTCCAAAGTACGAGCCCACAGCCGAAACAGAAATATTGTTCACATCAAGCTGTGCCTTCAACTCCTTCACTTCATCCTCTGAAAAATCAGCAATATGTCTTCCGTTGACGAAACGAACTTCCATATAATCTATACCAAGTCCCCTGAAACCTCCAATCTGGGCTTTCAGACTGCCGTCAAATTCATCAGCAAAGCCGCTCACTATAAACTTTCTCATTTTTCGTCCTTTCCATTACCTAAAAAGTGCGTTATCTTTTACAACTACCATTATACAGCAAGTTATATGAAATTTCCATTGTTTTTTTGAAAAAATTTATATTTTTTCAAAAAACAGCACAGAAAGCCAAATCTTTCTGTGCTGTTGCTTGTTTGCTTATTTTTCGTTGCAGCTACAACCGCCTTTTTTTGCAGAAGAGCAGGTTTTGCTCATCGGACAGCCAATACACTTCGTGCCCTTTTTCTTCTCTTTCAAAATATAAACAATTGCCGCAGATAGAATTATCAACAAAAACAATCCGAGAATAATATCAACCATAACCTGTTCCTCCTTAAAAGTTTTTTATGCTTTTGCATTAAGCTGATAATCAGCCTTCAGCTTTGTTTTTGACTTGCTTATCATAAAGACAAGAACCGCAGCCATCGCAAGTACCGCAACCAAACCGGGAACAAAGCCTGCTCCCAATGTTCCTGCCGTAATCAATGTACCAATCTGGTACACAAGATATGCAACAGTATAACCTGTTCCAAGTTGAAGTGCAATACCGCCGAATACCCATTTTTTGTCCTTGACTTCCGAATTCATTGCACCTATTGCCGCAAAGCAAGGGGGTGTAAACAAATTGAACATAAGGTATGCAAGAGCAGGAACTGCCGTAAGCCCAAAGGTTGTAACAACTTCGGATGCTTCGCCTACCAACTCAAAATCGCCGTTAATAACAGTTTCACTGATTGCAAATACTGCCGCAAGAGTACCAACAACCTCTTCCTTTGCTATAAAGCCCGTAATAGCTGCTGCCGCCAGCTGCCATACACCAAAGCCAAGAGGAATGAGTAAAAATGCAAAGGGAGTTGCTATTGTTTCAAGGATAGTTGTTGCAGTTGTGGGGTCTTCCACAAAATCAAAGGTCCATGTGTAGGATGCCATAATTGTAACCACTGCATTGCATACAAGAATAATTGTTCCCGCTTTGATTATGTACGCTTTTCCTCTTTCGAGCATTGAAAGTGCTGCTTTGCCGAGGCTCGGAGCCTTGTATTCAGGAAGTTCAATAATGAAGAATGATTTTCTGTATTTATAGCCTGTAATTCCTTTCACAATCAAAGCCCAGAACAAAATCAAAAGAATGCCTACAAAATACATTACAGGCGATACCCAGCCCTGACCAGGGAAAAACGCTCCCGCAAACAAAGCAATAACAGGTATTTTTGCACCGCAGGGAATGAAGGATGCAAGAATTGCTGTGGTTTTCTTTTCTCTTTCATCACGGATTGTACGGCAAGCCATAATTCCCGGAATTGCACAGCCTGTTCCAATAATCATTGGAATCACAGACTTGCCTGAAAGACCTACTCTTTTGAAGATAGGGTCAAGAACAACACTTACACGTGCCATATAGCCACAGTCTTCCAGAAGTGCCAGAAGGAAATACATAACCATAACAAGAGGCAAAAATCCAACTACAGCTCCCACGCCGCCGATAATACCGTCAATGAGGATTGTGGCAAGCAGAGGATTGACATTTTCGCCCAACAAGCTGCTTACCCATTCACCGAACATTTCAATCAATGTTACAAGTCCGGGAATTGTGGTTCCTGATTCAAATTCATAGCCTTCCGCAATCCATGTACCCAATGTTGACTGAGAAATATAGAATACAGCCCACATAACAAGAGCAAAAAGCGGAATTCCAACCCATTTGTTTGTAAGAATTCTGTCAATCTTATCCTGCTTGTTCGCCTTGTTTGACAAAACCTTTCTGCTTTCAACCTTGGAAACAAGGTTGTTTACATAATCAAATCTCTTGCGGTCGGCAGCTTCTACCGAAGCCTTATCCGAAAGGTCAATATTTTCCTGAACATACGGAGCCGTCTGTCCCTTTCCTTTAAGTTCAGCCGCCGCCTTCACAACCGACTTGAGTCCCTTGTCGTTTGAACTGGTGGAAACAGTTTCAAAGACAGGACATCCAAGAGCCTTGCTCAAAGCCGCTGCATCAATTTTTGTTTCCTTCTTTGCATTCACATCGCTCTTGTTCAGTGCAACAACAACCGGTATTCCCAATTCAAGAAGCTGTGTTGTAAAAAAGAGACTTCTGCTGAGATTTGTAGCATCAACAATGTTGATTATCACATCAGGCTTTTCGTGCTTCACATAACTGCTCGTTATACTCTCCTCAGAGGTAAACGGAGACATAGAATATGCACCCGGAAGGTCTACTGCAATAAGCTCCTCTTTTGAATTTATAAAGCTCTTTTTTATTGAGCTTTCTTTCTTGTCCACTGTAACACCCGCCCAGTTTCCGACACGCTCACTGCGTCCCGTAAGAGCATTGTACATTGTTGTTTTTCCGCTGTTGGGATTGCCCGCAAAAGCAATTCTCATAACAACATCCTCCTTATATGATAAATTTATAATTATTTCGAGTTAGTTTTATGTAACTAAAGTTAGTTTTCGCTAACTTAAATACAGAAAAAAACAGCTGCTTATCAGCCAAAAAGTGATATACTTACATCACTTCAATGACCGATGCCAACTGCTTGTCGATATTGTATCTTCCGTCCTTTATAGAAATAACGCAACCGCCTTTTATGTGTGAAATCACGGTTACAGGCTCACCGCTGTAACAGCCAAGAGAAAAAAGAAAAGAATCAAGTTCTTCATCATCTGTCATAATCTGTTTGATGATATATTCCTGCCCTTCAACAGCATCAATCAAAGTCATCCCTTGCTCCTCCTGACATAAATAATTCACAGAGTTAGTTTTCCCTAACTACTTAGTTAGTTTATCACAACTAACTGGAATTGTCAATATTTTTTACCCAAATTTTTCAAATTATTGAAAATGCATTAACAAACACCTGTATTTTTTGCATTTTTTGTATTTTTTGACGTTATTTCTATTGACAAAATGAATTTTTAGCGGTATAATCGCATAATATCATTTTATATATAATACATAGAACGAGGTAACAAAATTATGTTTGATTACTTATTAAATTATTTAAGAGATTATTTCACGGGAGAGCTTTTTCTTTTCCACACAGAGCTTCTGCTGCGAATTTTTATTGCCTTCTTCTGCGGTGCTTTTATTGGTCGTGAGCGAAAAGCAAGAGGAAAGGGTGCGGGAACAAAAACTCATTCTATTGTGGCAATCGCCTCCTGCCTTCTTATGATTATATCCCAATACGGTTTTATGGATTTTCTCAATCATTATAGTGGCACAGAGGTAAACATAAATCACGATCCGTCGAGAATTGCAGCACAGATTGTTACGGGTATCGGTTTTCTTGGAGCAGGAATGATTTTCGTCCACAAGAAAACCATAACGGGTCTCACAACCGCCGCAGGCATCTGGGCAACAGCCGGAATAGGTATGTCTGTTGGTGCAGGTATGTACTTTATCAGCATCGCCACAACAATTCTGATTATAATAGTACAGATTCTTTCACACAAGCATTTTCGGTTTTTCACTCCTGCAACTGATTTTGAAATTGTTCTTTCCGTAAAAGACAAAGATAAAGCCCTTACATATATTACGGAGCTTCTTGACGAGAACGAAATTCAAACAACTTCTATTGAAACAGAATATCAATCAGACAATCTGTTCAACATTCATATCTCAGCAAGCACATTACACGACCTTGACAAGGTGGAGCTGACGAACAAATTATACTGCAACGATACCGTTATTTCGGCAAAGATATAACAAAAACCTCCCGCTTTTGGGAGGTTTTTGTTATATGTAAACTAATTTTTCAGGCTATGGATGGGAGCCGGGATTCTTCCGCCTCTATCAATAAATTCTGCGCTTGATTCTTTGTGTACGGGCATAATGGGCGCATATCCCAAAAGCCCGCCGAACTCAACACTTTCACCGACACCTTTTCCAACAACGGGAATAATTCTCACCGCTGTCGTCTTTTGATTTATCATACCGATTGCAGCTTCGTCTGCAATAATTGCAGAAATTGTTTCCGCAGGAGTTTCTCCCGGAACTGCTATCATATCAAGACCCACCGAGCAAACACAAGTCATTGCTTCAAGCTTGTCCAACGTAAGTGTTCCACACTCTGCCGCCGCAATCATTCCTGCATCCTCACTGACAGGAATAAACGCACCGCTGAGACCGCCCACATAACTTGATGCCATAACGCCACCCTTTTTCACTGCATCATTGAGCAGAGCAAGAGCTGCTGTTGTTCCATGGGTTCCGCACTTTTCAAGACCCATTTCTTCCAATATATATGCAACACTGTCGCCAACCTCCGGTGTCGGAGCAAGAGAAAGGTCAACAATTCCGAATGGAACATCCAGCCGTCTTGACGCCTCCTGTGCAACAAGCTGTCCCATACGTGTAATCTTGAAAGCCGTTTTCTTTATGGTTTCAGCAACAGTTCCGAAGTCCTGTCCCTTCACCTTTGAAAGAGCCGCTTTCACAACACCCGGTCCGCTGACACCCACATTGATAACACAATCACCCTCACCGACTCCGTGAAAAGCGCCTGCCATAAACGGATTATCTTCAACAGCATTGGAAAAAACAACCAGCTTTGCACAGCCGAAGGAATCATTATCCGCAGTTATTTCTGCTGTTTTCTTTATTATTCTTCCCATCAGCTTCACCGCATCCATATTTATGCCGGCTTTCGTTGAAGCAACACCAACGGACGAACAAACACGTTCGGTTTTCGCCAAAGCTTCGGGGATTGATTCAATAAGGATTCTATCACCCTTGGTGAAGCCCTTCTGCACAAGTGCCGAAAAACCTCCGATGAAGTTCACACCCGTTGCCTTTGCCGCACGGTCAAGGGTTTCCGCAAACATCACATAATTTTCTGCATCGCTAGCTCCTGCAACAATTGAAATAGGCGTAACAGAAATTCTCTTGTTTATAATAGGAATACCATACTGACGACTTATGTCCTCACCCGTCTTCACCAAATCCTTTGCAAGACGTGTTATCTTTTCATAAATCTTTTCACAAGCCTTCTCTGCGCTGCTGTCTATACAGTCAAGAAGTGAAATTCCCATTGTTATTGTTCTTATATCAAGATGCTCATCATCAATCATCTTGATTGTTTCCATAATTTCTCTTGAATTTATCATATTGCTGACCTCTTACTATATTCTGTGCATTGAGTTAAAAATATCTTCGTGTTGCATTCTTATATCAACGCCAATTTCCCTGCCGATTTCATCAAGCTCGGTCATGACAGTATTATACTCCGCTGAACCATCCTTGAATTCAACCAACATAACCATTGTAAAAATATTTTGCATAATAGTCTGATTTATGTCCAGAATATTCACGCCGTGGTTATAAAGGCAACCGCTCACCTTGGCAATAATACCTGTGCGGTCAATTCCCATAACTGAAACAACTGCTTTCATTTGTAGACACTCCTTTGAAGTTTGTTTTTAATTTAACAAATATACTTAATTATACAACGTCAAAACATTTCAGTCAAGTAAAATTTATGCAAAAAATCTGTTGAAAAAAATATAATTTTATGTTAAAATATGTTATGTATGAATAAAAGTTTCAGTGAGGATTTTTTTATGTTTCTTCCCATCTCGAAAGACGACATGAAAAAGCGTGGAATCAATCAGCTTGATTTCATTTATATAATCGGTGATGCATACGTTGACCATTCCAGCTTCGGGCACGCAATTATTTCAAGAGTCCTTGAAAAAACCGGCTACACAGTGGGAATAATTTCTCAACCGGACTGGCACAGTTGTGAGCCGTTCAGGGCTTTGGGTGAGCCAAGACTTGGTTTTTTGGTTTCGTCAGGCAATATTGACCCTATGGTAAACCACTACACTGTTTCCAAAAAAGTCCGTTCTCAGGATTTGTACTCTCCCGGAGGACAGGCAGGCAAACGTCCTGACCGTGCAACGGTGGTTTACTGTAACCGTTTGCGTGAAGCCTTTGGAAAGAATATTCCCATTATTATCGGCGGAATTGAAGCAAGTCTCAGACGCTTTGCACACTATGATTACTGGTCGGACAAGGTTCGGAGAAGCATTCTCATTGACAGCGGTGCAGATTTGCTGATTTACGGAATGGGCGAGCATCAGATTGTTGAAATTGCAGAGCTTCTCGACTGCGGTGTTCCTATAGCTCAAATAAAGCACGTTGCAGGCACTGCATATGTTGAAGATGCAAGCACTGAATTTACCGACGATTTTTTGATTATCCCTTCATTTGATGATGTATCGACAAACAAGAAAAAATACGCAGAAGCTACAAGAATACAATATGAAGAGCAGGATGCGGTCAGAGGAAAAGCTGTTGTTCAAAAGGACAACGACAGAAAATGTGTTGTTCAGCTTCCCCCCTCACCTCCGCTCACAACCGAAGAGCTTGACAGGGTTTATGAACTTCCATACGAGGGAACATATCATCCGTCATACAAGTCTCTCGGCGGTGTTCCGGCTCTCAGCGAAATTGAATTCAGTATAACCTCCTGCCGTGGCTGCTTCGGCAGCTGCAACTTCTGTGCCCTTGCATTTCATCAGGGCAGAACTGTTACTTCAAGAAGTCAGGAATCAATTATCCGTGAAGCGGAAAGACTTACAAATAAGCCGAATTTCAAAGGCTATATCCATGATGTGGGCGGTCCTACTGCAAATTTCCGTTCGCCCTCCTGTAAAAAGCAGTTGAAATCAGGGGTATGCAAAAACAAGCAGTGTCTTTTCCCCACCCCCTGCAAAAACCTTGAAGTGTCCCACAGAGATTATCTTGAGTTGCTTCAAAAGCTCAGAAAGCTCCCGAAAGTAAAAAAAGTATTTGTTCGTTCGGGAATACGCTTTGACTATCTTCTTTGCGACAGGGACGAAAGCTTTTTCACCGAACTATGCAAGCATCACATAAGCGGACAATTGAGGGTCGCTCCCGAACATATTTCCGACAACGTGCTGAAATATATGGGAAAGCCTTCACATGATATATATGAAAAATTTCTGAAAAAATTTGACAGTATAAACAAAAAAATCGGCAAAGAACAGTACGCAGTTCCCTACCTTATGTCCTCCCATCCGGGGAGCACAATGAAGGATGCTATACATCTTGCGGAATACCTGAACCGAAACAAGCTTAGTCCCGAACAGGTTCAGGATTTTTACCCCACACCGGGAAGTATTTCCACCTGTATGTATTACACGGGACTTGACCCACGGACAATGAAATCTGTTTATGTAGCAAGAGATTACAAGGAAAAACAGATGCAAAGAGCGCTTCTTCAGTTCCGTGACCCAAAGAACTATAACTTAATATCAAAGGCTTTAACAAAGGCAAACCGTACCGACCTTATCGGATTCGGACAGAATTGTCTCATAAAACCAACAAAAGGAGATTTAAAAAATGGCAACAATACTAAGCGGAAAAACAGTATCAGCAAGAATCAAGGAAAACCTCAAGGCAGAAATAGAAAGCCTGAAGAAAAACGGAACTCTTCCCGGTCTCGCCGTAATCATAGTAGGTGAAGACCCTGCCTCAAAGGTTTATGTTGGCAGAAAGGAAGCAATGTGTACCGAGCTCGGTATGCATTCCGAAAAATTTGCCCTTCCGGAAGAAACAACCCAGGAAGAACTGATTTCACTTGTTGAAAAACTCAACAACGACGACAGTATCCACGGTATTCTGGTTCAGCTTCCTCTTCCGAAGCACCTTGACGAGAAGGCCGTAATCAACACAATACGCCCCGAAAAGGACGTTGATGCATTCCACCCAGTAAATGTGGGAAAAATTATGATTGGTGATTATGACTTTGTTCCCTGCACACCGGCAGGTATAATGGAGCTTATTGCAGAAAGCAATGTTGAGATTGAAGGAAAAAATTGTGTTGTTATCGGACGAAGCAACATTGTGGGAAAACCTATGAGTATGCTCCTTCTTCACAAAAACGGCACTGTAACAACCTGTCATTCACGCACAAAGGATTTGAAGGAAGTGACAAAGCAGGCTGACATTCTGGTTGCAGCTGTCGGCAAAGCAAACTTTGTTACCGCAGATATGGTGAAGCCCGGTGCTGTTGTAATTGACGTTGGTATGAATCGACTGGAGGACGGCAAGCTTGTGGGCGACGTAGCCTTTGACGAGGTTGAAAAGGTTGCGGGTGCAATCACTCCCGTTCCCGGCGGTGTTGGACCTATGACCATTGCAATGCTTATGCAAAACACTCTTACAGCAGCAAAAAACGCAAGCAAAAAATAAAGGAATTTGACATATGAAAACAAAAACAGTTTATGTTTGTTCGGAATGCGGAGCAAGCTTCCCAAAATGGATGGGAAAGTGTACAACCTGCAATTCATGGAACACAATTGAGGAAGAGGTTGTCAGACAACCTTCCGCAAGCTCAAAGATTTCAGTTGTGTCCGCTCCTTCCTCCGGCTCTTCACCAAAAAAGATTTCAGAAATAGATACCACCGAAGAGGCTCGTTCTCTTACGGGAATGTCGGAGCTTGACCGAGTGCTGGGCGGTGGTCTGGTGAAGGGTTCTCTTGTTCTTGTTGGCGGTGACCCGGGAATAGGAAAATCAACATTGTTGCTCCAAATTTGTGAACAGCTTGGAAAAAACCAGAATATTCTCTATGTCTCGGGCGAAGAATCCCAGAGACAGATAAAGCTTCGTGCTGACAGACTGGGTATCACAACCGAAAACCTGAGAATTTATTCCGAAACAAATATGGACTATATAGTAGATTGTATTTTCCGTGAAAAGCCCGACATTCTGATTATTGACTCTGTACAGACAATGTTCAACCCACAGATTCAGTCAACTCCCGGCAACACGGCTCAGATTAAAGACGTAACTACCGTCTTGATGAAAATAGCAAAGGAGAATTCCATTTCCGTCTTTGTTGTAGGTCACGTTACAAAAGAAGGTGCGCTGGCAGGTCCAAAGATTCTTGAACATATGGTTGACTGTGTGCTTTATTTCGAAGGAGAGCGCCACCAATCCTTCCGTATCCTGAGAGCTGTAAAAAACAGATTCGGCTCAACAAACGAAATAGGTGTTTTCGAAATGAAGGGGAATGGTCTTGAAGAAGTTCCGAACCCTTCAATGGCAATGCTTTCGGGAAGACCTGAAAATGTTCCGGGGTCTTGCATTATCTGCACAATGGAAGGCACACGTCCTGTTCTTGCAGAAGTTCAGGCACTTGTGTCTCCCACCTCCTTCGGTAATCCGAGACGTATGGCGAGCGGGCCTGATATAAGCCGTACCATTATGCTTATGGCAGTTCTGGAAAAGCGTGGCGGTCTCAAAATGTCAGCCTTTGATGCTTATGTCAACATTGTGGGCGGGCTGAGGATTGTTGAACCTGCAGCAGATTTGGGACTGGTTCTTGCCGTTGCATCCAGCTACAGCGGACTACCCATTGACAGCCATATGGTTGCAATAGGCGAAGTCGGTCTTACAGGCGAGCTGCGTGCCTGCAGCTTTCTTGAAGCCAGAATTGCGGAGTGTGAAAAACTGGGCTTCAAGCGTTGCATAGTTCCTGCAACAGACTTGAAAAAGCTGAAAAGTTTCAAGGATATTGAAATTGTTCCTTGTTCAAACATTACGGAAGTAATATCAAAATTCTGTAAATAATTTAATTTAACAAAAAATATATATAAAATATAAAAGTATTTGAAGGGAAGTCTTTATGTGTTTCATATAGGTGACGAAATAGTTTATCCAATGCATGGAGCCGGTATAATTGTCGACATTGAGGAGAAAAAAATTCTCGGTGAGCTCCATAAGTACTATATTATGCAGATTTCCATAAGCGACATGAAGGTAATGCTGCCCGTTAACAACCTTGACGCCATCGGCATACGGAAAATTGTTTCCGAAGATGCCGCCAACGAAGCTATCAACCATTTCCATTGCTGTGAGGAAGACTCGAACAACAACTGGAACCAGCGTTACAGAGAAAACATCGAAAAAATGAAAAGCGGCAACCTTATTGATGTTGCAACAGTTGCGAAAACTCTTCTTCTGCGTGACAACAAAAAGTCCCTTTCAAATGCTGAGCGAAAAATGCTCTCCAACGCAAAGAATATTCTGATTTCCGAGCTTGTTCTTGCAAAAAAACAGACAGCCGAAGAAATCAAGGAACTTCTTGCACTTTAGTCTACGGGAGGAGTCCAATGCTATTCAAAAAAAATCAGCTGCCGTCTGCAACAGCCATTATTGTTGCCGCAGGCTCAGGCACACGTATGGGCAGCAACGTGAACAAGCAGTTTATTATGATTGACAATATGCCCGTTCTCGCCCATACTCTGCTCAACTTTCAAAACGCAAAAACTATTGAATCAATAATTATTGTTACGAAACCGGAGTCCATTCTGACGGTAAGCGACCTTGCCCGTGAATTTGGCATAACAAAGGTTGCTCACATTGTTCCGGGCGGTGCAACCCGTCAGGAATCCGTAAGCTGCGGGCTTGCACTTTCGGAAAACGGACGACTTGTTGCAATTCACGATGGCGCCCGCCCTTTTGTGTCTCCCGAAAAAATAGATGAGCTTGTTCTTGCTGCAGAAAAATACGGCTCGTCAGCTCCGGGTGTTGTACCAAAGGATACTGTGAAGTCTGTTACAGCATCAAGTAATGTTCTTGAGACAATTGACCGCAACAGTCTGCGGCTTATCCAGACGCCTCAGGTTTTTCACGCCGATGAACTGAAGCTTGCCTTTCTCCGTGCGGCAGAATCCGGCTTTGAAGGAACAGATGACTGCTCGGTTGCGGAGTTTGCAGGTTTTCAGGTACATATCGTTGACGGAGAATACACAAACATAAAGGTTACTACTCCCGAAGATTTACCCGTTGCAGAGGCAATATACAATTTTCTGAAAAAATGAGTATTCACCAACGAAAGGAGAACACTATGCGAGTTGGATTTGGTTATGATGTCCACGCCCTCACAGAAGGTCGAAAGCTTATTCTGGGCGGTGTTGACATTCCCCACGAAAAAGGTCTGCTCGGTCACTCCGATGCAGATGTACTTTTGCATGCCATTATGGACGCTCTTCTCGGTGCTGCTGCATTGGGAGACATAGGCAAGCACTTTCCTGACACAGACGGAAGCTTCAAAAATATTGACAGTCTCCTCCTGCTTGAAAAAACAAAGGAAATTCTTTTCAAAAACGGTTTTGGAATAAACAATATTGACTCAACGATTGCAGCACAAGCCCCGAAACTGGCACCGCATATTGAAAAAATGCGTGAAAATATTGCCCGTGTTCTTGAGATTGATATTTCCCGTGTAAGCGTCAAGGCAACCACCACAGAGCACCTTGGCTTTGAAGGCAGAAAAGAAGGTATTTCAGCCTATGCCGCAGTAACTGTTTTTCAAAAATAACAGCATTAGGCAGATTTTGGTATGTAATTGATTATAAATGCAAATAATTGGAAATAATCAACTGTAATCAGGTTTGATTTATGTCTTTTATTTTTGTATTATTAACTGTGTTAGCACTCAAAGCTTTTGAGTGCTAACACTAAGAAGATTTTTATTAATTCATATAACATAAGGAGGATTTTCAAATGAATATTAAACCATTGGCAGACAGAGTTGTTATCAAAATGGTAGAAGCTGAGGAAACAACAAAGAGCGGTATTATTCTCACCGGCTCCGCAAAAGAAAAGCCCGAGATTGCAGAAATCGTTGCGGTAGGACCCGGCGGTGTTGTTGACGGCAAGGAAGTAAAAATGGAGCTCAATGTGGGCGACAAGGTTTTAATCAGCAAATATGCAGGTACAGAAGTTAAGCTCGACGGCACAGAATATACCATTCTCCGTCAGTCTGACGTTCTTGCAATTATTGACTAATTTTCTAAGGAGGCAAAATCATTATGGCAAAACAGATTTTATTTGGTGAGGAAGCAAGACGCGCTCTTGAAAAAGGTGTTAACCAGCTTGCAAATACAGTAAAGGTTACTCTCGGTCCCAAGGGCAGAAACGTTGTTCTTGAAAAGAAATTCGGTGCACCTCTCATCACAAACGACGGTGTTACCATTGCAAAGGAAATTGAACTTGAATGTCCATTTGAAAATATGGGTGCTCAGCTCGTAAAAGAAGTTGCATCAAAGACAAATGACATTGCCGGTGACGGTACAACAACAGCAACCTTGCTTGCACAGGCTCTTGTTCGCGAGGGTCTCAAGAACGTTACAGCAGGTGCAAACCCCATGATTGTCAGAAAGGGTATTGCTGCGGCTGTTGATACAGCTGTTGCTGAAGTTGTAAAGAACAGCAAAAAGGTGAGCGGTCGTGACGATATTGCAAGAGTTGCCGCTGTTTCTGCTGCTGATGACAGCATCGGTGAGCTTATTGCAGACGCTATGGAAAAGGTTACAAGCGACGGCGTTATTACAGTTGAAGAATCAAAGACAGCCGAAACATATTCAGAGGTTGTTGAAGGTATGCAGTTTGACCGTGGTTATATCACACCTTATATGGTAACAGATACAGAAAAAATGGAAGCTGTTATTGACGATGCATACATCCTCATTACAGACAAGAAAATTTCAACAATTCAGGACATCCTCCCCCTCCTTGAACAGATTGTTCAGCAGGGCAAAAAGCTCGTAATTGTTGCTGAAGATATTGAAGGCGAAGCTCTCTCAACTCTTATCGTGAACAAGCTCCGCGGAACATTCACCTGTGTTGGCGTGAAGGCTCCCGGATTTGGTGACAGAAGAAAGGCAATGCTCGAAGACATTGCAATTCTCACAGGCGGTACAGTGATTTCCGAAGAACTTGGTCTTGACCTCAAGGAAACAACAATGGACCAACTGGGACGTGCACGTCAGGTCAAGGTTCAGAAAGAAAATACAATTATTGTTGACGGTGCAGGCGACCCCGATGCAATCAAGGCTCGTGTAAACCAGATCAAGAACCAGATTGAAGATACTACCTCCGATTTCGACAGAGAAAAGCTTCAGGAAAGACTTGCAAAGCTTTCAGGCGGTGTTGCTGTTATCAAGGTTGGTGCAGCTACCGAAGTTGAAATGAAAGAAAAGAAGCTCAGAATTGAAGACGCTCTTGCCGCAACCAGAGCGGCTGTTGAAGAGGGTATCGTTGCAGGCGGCGGTACAGCATTCATCAATGCTATGCCCGCAGTTGAAGCTCTCATAGAAAAGCTTGAAGGTGATGAAAAGGTTGGTGCGAAAACTGTTCTTCGCGCTCTGGAAGAGCCCGTTCGTCAGATTGCATTCAATGCAGGTGTAGAGGGTAGCGTTATCGTAAACAAAATCAAAGCAAGTGAAGTCGGAATCGGCTACAATGCACTCACAGAAGAATATATGGATATGCTCAAGAGCGGTATTGTTGACCCCACAAAGGTTACACGTTCAGCACTCCAGAACGCAGCTTCTGTTGCAGCAATGGTTCTCACAACAGAAAGTCTTGTTGCAAACAAGCCCGACCCTCAGGCAGCAGCTGCTGAAGCTGCAGCTATGGCCGGTGCAGGCGCAGGTATGGGTGGAATGTATTAATACCCCTTCCCACAAAAAGTATTACAGCCGCAGAAAAACTCTGCGGTTGTTTTCTTTTTCCAAAAACACTTGACAAATATCTCCTTTTCAATTAGAATAGGTATGTATAATTTTAATCTTTAGGAGGATTAGAAAATGAAAAAAATTATTGCATTAGCACTGGCATTGGCAACAATTTGTTGCTTCTTCACAGCTTGTGGCGGAAATGCTGATGAAGACAAGACTCTCACAATGGCAACAAACGCAACCTTCCCTCCCTATGAATTCTATGAGGGTGAAAAGATTGTAGGTATTGATGCTGAAATCGCAGCAAAAATTGCTGAAAAGCTCGGTATGGAGCTTGAAATTCAGGACACTGAATTCGGTTCAATCATTGCAGGTGTTCAGACAGGCAAATATGACATCGGTATGGCAGGTATGACAGTTACAGAAGAACGTCTCAAGACAGTAAACTTCTCAACAACATACGCAACAGGTGTTCAGGCAATCATTGTTCCCGAAGGTTCAGCTATCAAAACAGTAGATGACATCACTCCCGAACACAAAATCGGTGTTCAGCAGGATACAACAGGTCATATTTATGCTTCTGACTCTGTAGAAAACGGCGGTTATGGTGAAGATGCCGTAGTTCCTTTCAACAAGGGTACAGACGCTGTTGCTGCTCTTGTTAGCGGCAAGGTTGACTGTGTAATCATAGACAACGAACCCGCAAAGGCTTATGTTGCAGCAAACGACGGTCTTGTTATTCTTGACACAGAATATGTTACAGAAGACTATGCTATCTGTGTTGCAAAGGACAACGAAGAGCTTCTTGAAAAAATCAACACAGCCCTTGAAGGACTCATTGCTGACGGTACAGTTGAAGAGATTGTAAACAAGTACATCAGCGCTGAATAATTTTCTTGAACTGCATTACTTGAAACGGCGGTGGCAACACTGCCGTTTTTATTGGAGATGATACTTTGACTTTAAAAGAACAATTTATACTGAATTTTATTGATGATTCACGATGGAAATATCTTCTGCAAGGTCTCGGAAATACGCTTTCCATTGCATTCTTTGCGGTTCTTCTCGGTATTGTTATCGGTGTGGTTGTGGCAATCATCCGTTCTACCTTTGACAAAAACCGTGAAACACTTGTGAGAGGCGGAAATGCTCTCAGCTACTATTCCTTTGCTCTCCTGAATCAGCTTTGCAAGATATATCTCACTGTTATCCGCGGTACACCTGTGGTTGTTCAGCTTTTGATTGCATATTTCATAATTTTCGCATCATCAACCAACGGAATTATGGTTGCATCAATTGCCTTCGGTATCAATTCAGGTGCATACGTTGCAGAGATTCTGCGTGGCGGAATTATGTCTATTGACGGCGGACAATTTGAAGCTGGACGTTCTCTCGGCTTCAATTATATCCAGACAATGATATACATAATCATTCCTCAGGTTTTCAAAACCGTGCTTCCTACTCTGCTCAATGAGTTCATTGCGCTTCTCAAGGAAACCTCGGTTGCAGGTTATGTAGGCATTATTGACCTTACAAAAGCAGGAGACATTATCCGAGGACGAACATTCTCGGCATTTATGCCCCTCTTTGCCGTTGCGGTAGTTTATCTCGCAATGGTTATGCTTCTCACCTGGATTGTAGGAAAGATTGAAAGGAGGCTTCGCAAGAGTGAAAGATAGTATACTTATCAAAACCACCGACCTTTGCAAATACTACAACGGCGGCGCAATAAAAGCTCTTGACGGAGTGAACGCTGAAATAAATCAGGGTGAGGTTGTTGTTATTATTGGACCGTCAGGTTCAGGAAAATCAACATATCTTCGCTCACTCAATCTTCTTGAGCTTCCCACCTCGGGAACAATTCATTTCGAAGCCGTTGACATAACCGACCCAAAAACAAACATAAACCGACACAGACAAAAAATGGGAATGGTTTTCCAGCAGTTCAACCTCTTCCCACATATGACCGTTCTGAAAAATCTCACTATTGCTCCCATAAAGCTTTTGAAAATGCCAAAAGCGGAAGCTGAGAAAAAAGCGATGGCACTTCTGTCCCGTGTAGGACTTTCTGACCGTGCAGGAGCATATCCATCACAGCTTTCAGGTGGTCAGAAACAGAGAGTTGCAATCGCTCGTGCTCTTATGATGAGTCCCGATGTTATGCTCTTTGACG
>SVKC01000012.1 GCA_015068655.1 Oscillospiraceae bacterium | reverse complement strand
ATAAGCAAATAGAGTAAATGCAAAACAAATACACCATTATTCAAATTTGGATGTTAACCAAAGATTTGAGAGTTTTTGCGAAAATATACTGAATAGTATTAACACCTCATCAGTCACTTCGTGACAGTTCCCCTCAAGGAGAAGCCTTTGGAAAGGCATCTAAATTATACAGTCTTTATATAATGAGTTTGCAAAGCAAACTCAATTAATTGCCTTCGGCGTGAATTGAAATCTGTGATTTCATGAATTGAGCCTTGCGGCTCATGAATTGCACTTCGTACATTATATAGGCAATTCAATTCATGTTGCGATAGCAACAATTCATGGCTTTAGCCAATTCATGACAACGACAGTTGTCAATTCATTAAAAATGACGCATCTTTTCTATCACCTAATTATATAATGATTTCATCGAAGATGAAATCAGCGATATAAATTCCTGACGGAATTTGCGATATACCTTGCGGTGCGATATATCCTGACGGATGCGATATGTCCCTTCGGGACGAGATAAAGGAATTTATATCATATCGCAACCGAACGGAGAGAGGTTATATCGCATTTGAACAGAGTGAAAATATATCACACGAACGAAGTGAGTATATCGCCAAAAAGCGTGGCATCCAAATCGTTCATTGATCCTATAATCAATTCGATAACGTGAGATGTTTTGAAAAATACGTAAATAAGTTACAGAAAAATGAAAATCTCAGGAGGATATGAAGTATGAAAAAATGGTTGAAAGGAGCGAGTATGAAAAGAATTATTGTTTTTGCTTTGGCATTATTGATTTCGTGTACGGAGCTTTATGCAGCTCCTATATATTCTTATGAGGAGACAATTCCTATCTCGGAGAGTATTTCTCTTACCAGAGTAGAGAGCTTTTACAGTGACAGAAATATCAGTTATTCGTATATAAGAGCTGACCTTTCGGATGAAAATACAAATCTTTCTCTTCTTAAATCAAATTCCGGATCGGATATTCTGGAAACGGTGGGAAGCCTTGCGGCAACAGAACCCTCGATTGTTGCGGCACTCAATGCGGATTTCTTTTCTGTTTTCAAGGGTAATACCGGTTTTTCGCTTGGCATAGAGGTGAAGGACGGGGAGCTTTTGCAGTCACCCATAAACCCTTCTACTATGGCAACGATAGCTTATATTGACAAACAGGTTTTAATGTCATATCTTGATTTTCATATTATGGCTGTTGCACCAAATTGGAATTATCAGGAAATCAGACACTTGAACAAGCATACCTCATATTTCGGGGATGTGCTTATGTACACAAAGGACTTCAACGGCGGTATGTCTCCGGCTCCGGGCGGTGAGGTTGTGGAGGTTTTGGTTGAGGACGGAAAAATAAAGGAATTCCGTCGCAATATGCCTTCGGTTGAAATTCCCGAAAACGGGTGTGTGCTTGTGGTTTCGGAAGGTTCAAATATGTTCTTTGCCAACAACTTCAATGTGGGTGATGAAATAAAGTTTGACTACTATATCACTCCTGATGTGAGCAAGGCGGATGCGGCTTTTGGCGGCGGTGCTATGCTTGTGTCGGAGGGAAAGGCTGTGTCTACCTATTCCCACGTTGTTTCGGGACAGAACCCGAGAAGTGCAATCGGTATTGACAAGTCAGGACAGACTCTTTTTCTTGTTGCTGTGGACGGACGTCAGAGTATGAGCAAGGGTATGTATATGTCCGAGCTTGCGGAGCTTATGGTATCCTTGGGCTGTGAATATGCGGTGAATCTGGACGGCGGCGGCTCAACAAATATGGTAGCATCAACGGTTCTTGACGAAAGCTTGCATACGGTCAATTCTCCTACCGAAAACCGAAAAGTTATTAACGGAGTGGGGCTGACCTATGACAAAAAAGGAACAGAGGTTGCAGGAATTTTGCTGAAACCGGAATTTGATACGGTATTTGTCGGAGAACGGGTGAAAATAACTGCGGCAGCATATGACGAGTTTTCACGTCCCATAAGCGGAAATATTGTCCTTTCATCGGATTCAGGTTCCTTTGACGGAGATGTTTTTGTGCCTTTCAAGGGCGGTGAAGCAACTGTTGTTGCGAGCTGCGGCAAGGCAACTGCCACTTGTGAAATTTTTGTGGTGGATGAGGTTTCGGGGATTGAACTCAATTCCCACATTTCTCTGGAAAAAGGCGGTGAGAAATATCTTGATATTGCCGTTTTTGATCATGTGGGGCATTATGTAAAGGTGAATAATACAGAATCATTTGACATTACATCCTCCGACCCGTCGGTTGCATCTGTTTCGGGGCAGACGGTAAGGGCAAACAAAAGCGGTACGGCTGTAATTTCGGTGAAACGTGACGGAGCGGTGAGTTATGCATCTGTTACGGTAGGCGGTACTCCCGAACGTTATACCGACGGATTTGATGACCTGTCGGGAAAGTTCAAGGCATATCCTTCGGATGTGCCCGGAAGCTTTGAGCTTAGTGCAGAGCAGGTTCTTTCGGGGAAATATTCGGGGAAGCTTTCTTTTGATTTTACGGCAGAAACAGATGTGAACAAGGGGGCTTACTTCTCTCTCACGGACAAGCTTCGTCTTGCGGATAGCTGTCGTGAATTGACCTTGAACTGTTTTTCTCCGTCGGACTTCAAGCATGAGCTTCGGGCACAGCTTGTTGACGGCAACGGAAATCTCTTCATTACCTCTTTTGGACGTGATATAAAGACGGGTCAGTGGCAGAAAATGACAGCCGCAATTCCCGATACGGCTGTTCGTCCGCTGAAGCTTGACAGTATTTATGTTCTCTATCTTTCGGGAGAGGACCGTGACAGCGGATGTGTTTATCTTGAGGACTTGTCCCTTGAGGTGAGCAAGGCGGCAAAATTTGTTTCCGCTGAACAGGATGTTTTTGATATAGATGACGGTCGGGTTCGCGGTGAGCTTGTGGTGGCTGCACTTTCAGGCGATACGGGAACACTTCTGGGAAAAATGATAAACAAGAAAGCTCAGGATGCTGTGTCATGGGCATCCGCAGGATTCCTTCTGGGAAGTGGAAAGGGCTTTGAGACAAAAGAAGACAAAAATGCCCTTTATATCAGGTTGAATGGTGCGAAGGGCGGTCTTCGTGCTACGGACGCAAATCAGTGGAATCAGCTTGCCAATGCGTTGTGGGCAAGCAACAAGGAAAATGTTTTTCTGCTTGTTGAAGGCTCAATTTTCGGAAGCTCTGACTTTGAAAACAGGGTTATACGGGATTATCTTTCAGCTCTTGACAGAAACGTATATGTGATTTCGCAAGGTACAAGAAACACATACAGAAAAATCGGCGATGTGCATTATTTCACTCTTGGCTCGGGAAATGAACTGCTTTCGCTGACACGGCTTGAGAATTACAGATACCTGGCATTTGATTTCGGTGAAACGGTTACTTTTGGCTGGAAAAGTCTTTATTGATTGTCGGAGGATAAGGTTATGGAAAGAAAACGAAGGATTGAAATTTCGGTGCTGAATGTTCTGTTCAGCTTGATTGTGATTTTTATTCACGTCAACTCTTATTCGGTTTCGGCTTTTGAGGTGAATACCCCAAAATATACCGTTTTTATGCTGATGTGGAGACTTGCATCCTTTGTGGTTCCGGGGTTTGTCTTGCTTTCGGGAGTGAAGCTTTTCCTCAACGGTAAAGACAAGCTTCCCATGGGAACGTATATAAAGGGCAGATTGAAGGGCGTTATACTTCCTTATGTGATATGCTTCGGGGTTTTTTATGTTTTCTACATGGTGGTGTACGATTATCCCCTTGACCCCTGGTTTATGCTGAAGCATCTCGTTTTTGGCGGGCTTGTATGTCATATGTACTTTATACCCCTTCTGTTTCAGTTTGACCTTTTGTTTCCCTTGTGGAAAAAGGTGATAAACAAATGCTCACCCCTGATTGTTATACCCTTTGCTATATTGATTTCTCAATTGCTAAAGGGTTATTTCCCGGGAATGCTGAAAACTATTTTCCCACAATGGGAGTTTTTGTACAACGACAGACTTTTCACAACCTATCTTTCTTACTGGCTTGTGGGCTGTTATGTAGGAAAGAATTATGATGCGTTCTGCGAAATAATGAAGAGAAATTTTCGTGTGATTTGCACTTTTTTCGGCATTGCTCTGGTCGGGGTGATATATTTCAGTTATCTTGCGTTTAATCAGATTGAGTATATTCCGTACATCAATGAGGTACACAACCTTTATGTGCTTGCGGTTTGTATTTTCCTGTATGCTCTGGTGCTGAAAATTCCTGACAGCGTGATTTTGAGAATACCTTTTCTTTTGAAACTTGACGGTGCAAGCTTTTATATTTACCTTTATCATATGCTGGCGGTTTTGCTCGGTGAATGGCTTGTACAAAGGCTTGGAATTGTGGCTCAGGGTCCTGCGTTTCTCCTCAGAGCCGTGGTGGCTTATGGGTTGACATTACCTTGCTGTGTGATTTACAAATCTTTGAAGAAAAAAGTTATGTCGAATATTGTGAGGCGAAAAAAATGCTCAGGGCTTTGAGAATTATAGGGAAAACGGCAGCGGTGATTGTTCTTGTCTGCATTTTTGTGTTTCTGGGAGCAAGATATGGTTGGCGGCTTTTCGGCTTCAAAATGTGCGAAAGCCCAAAGGTTGTCTATGTTGATACGATTTATGTTACGGATAAGAATGTTTCCGTTTGTGGTAATACGGCGTCAAGTGCAAGTGCTTATGTAGGCTTTACCTACAAGGTCAGGGATGATGCTTTGTATCTTGGTATAAAACAAAATCTGCTTCTTGGTTTTCTTGAAAGATATGGAGGTTTTTCCTTCAAAATTGAGGATGATTTTTCGGATTTAAAGGCGGTTTTTGTAACCAACGGCGAAGAAAGCAAGCAGGTCTGGGATGTTGAAAAAGACGGTAAATACCTTGAAAAATAAAAAATTTTATATAAAGGAGAAATGTTATTATGTTGAAAGGAATACCGGCAATACTTTCACCGGAACTTTTAAAGGTTTTGTGTGAAATGGGTCACAGTGACACAATTGTTATTGCGGACGGAAATTTTCCATCGGAAACCATAGGAAAAGATGCTATTGTTGTGCGTGCAGACGGACATGGAGTGCCTGAGCTTCTTGAAGCAATTCTCAAGGTTTTCCCTCTGGATACTTATGTTGAAAAGCCTGTGTCACTTATGCAGGTTACACCCGGAGACCCGGTTGAAACTCCTATCTGGGATGTTTACAAGAAGCTTGTTTCGGAGGCGGACGACAGAGGTGACGTCGTGTTTGCAGAGGTTGAGCGCTTTGAATTCTATGAAAGAGCAAAGAAGGCTTATGCTGTTATTGCAACAGGCGAAACTGCAATTTATGCAAATATTATGCTCCAAAAGGGCGTAGTTACAGATTAGGAAGGAGAAGATTTTATGAAAACAATAAAAGCAGAACCAATTACAAATGAAGCATTTGCGCCTTTTGGTCAGTTTTATACTATGGACAAGCCCGAAGGTTATGCACTTTGTGGCGAGCTTCACAAGTTTTATCCTGACAGAGTTAATGCTGACAGCAACCACAGAGTAGGCTATTCACCAATTGTGGTGAAAAAGCCTGAAAAAATGGTTATTACACAGCAGGAATATCACACAACAACCTGGGAAATGATACTTCCTCTTGATGACGATATGATTCTTCATTGTGCACCGGCTTCGGCAGGCACTCCTGTAACCGACCTTGCAAAGGCGTTTATTGTGCCAAAGCATACACTGGTGAAAATGAATGCGGCAATCTGGCATCTGGCACCTCTTCCGGCGAACAAAGAACAGCTCACAGCTATGATTATTCTTCCTGAATGTACATACGCAAATGACTGTACCGTGGTTGATTTGAGTGAAGAACAGCAGTTTGAGATAGTGAAGTAGTTGGAAAAAACGGGATGCACCCCGGATAAGGGTGCATCCCGTTCACTTTACGCGGCATAGCCGTCTGCAAGCAATTCGTCAATATCCTGCTCGCACTCAGCGTAAGTATCTCCGCTCAAAATAAATTCGTTTTTATCGTTGTATACTTCGTAATGTCCGTTTCTTGCGATTATTTCATAGATGTTTTTCATATTCATAACCCCTTTCTGTAATTTAAGTATACAAAAAGAAGTGTACGAAAATACGGACAGAAGTGGGGTTTTTGCGTCCCTTAATTGTAAAATTAAACGCAATTTCTTTAGTTCAAGACGCCGTTTTCGGATACTTCCAGAAAACGGGCTTTGACACAGCTCAAAAGCTTTTGGTTTTCGGGAAGCTCAAGCTGTGGGTCCGAAAGGATGATTTCTTCTGCAGTTTTTCCTGCCATGCTCACAATCCGCATATCTGTTGAAAGATTTGCAATTTTCAGTTCGGGAAGTCCATGCTGACGGATTCCGAAGAACTCGCCGGGTCCACGAAGCTCCAAATCCTTTTCGGAGATTTTGAAGCCGTCGTTGGTTTCACACATAATTTTCATACGTTCATCGGCAATTCTGCCGCCTTGTGAGAATAGTATACAGTAGGAGTCGTGACTGCCTCTGCCTATTCTGCCGCGAAGCTGGTGAAGCTGAGAGAGTCCAAAGCATTCTGCGTTTTCAATCAGCATAACTGTTGCGTTTGGTACATCCACGCCCACCTCGATTACGGTTGTGGAGACCAGAATGTTGATTTCACCTTGAGCAAATCGTGACATAATATCCTGACGCTCCGACGCCTTCAGCCGTCCATGCATTACTTCAACGGAAAGGTCGGGAAAGACGGTTGCTTTCAGTTTTTCCGCATATTCTACAGCTGATTTTGCGGTCAGGGTTTCCGATTCTTCGATTAAGGGGCAGACGATATATGCCTGTCTGCCTTCTTCGATATTTTTCCTGAGAAAGGCGTATGCAGACTTTCTTTTTCTCTCTCCCACGGAATAGGTTTCAATAGGCTTTCTTCCGGGAGGAAGCTCGTCGATTACCGAAACATCCAAATCCCCGTAAAGAATAAGTGAAAGTGTTCGTGGAATAGGTGTTGCGGTCATAACAAGGGTATGAGCCCCGATTCCCTTTTCGGTCAGGCTGAGTCGCTGACGTACTCCGAAGCGGTGTTGTTCGTCGGTTATTACCAGTGCTGCATTTTTGAATACGGTGTCATCTGTTATCAATGCGTGTGTTCCTACAACAATTGGTGAAGAACCGCTTTTGATTTTTTCTTTTGCCTCACGCTTTTCGGAGGCTGACATACCGCCGCAAAGGAGAGTTGTTTCTATTCCAAACAGGGAAAAGAGCTTTGACAAATTTTTGTAATGCTGTATCGCCAGTATTTCGGTTGGTGCCATAAGGACGGCTTGATAGCCTGAATTTGCGGCGGCATACATAGCCGCTGCCGCAACCATAGTTTTTCCCGAACCTACATCGCCTTGAACAAGGCGGTTCATCGGTGTGTTTTTTTGTATATCCTTGCATATTTCGTTTATCACACGCTTCTGGGCGTTGGTTAGCTCAAAGGGAAGAGCTTTTGCAAACTCCTGAATGCATTTTACGTTTCTTATGGGCGTTGCGGAATAGTTTTTCCGTTCGTTTCCGGAAAGCCGTATTCCCATTTGAAGAACAAGAAGCTCTTCAAAGGCGAAACGGTATCTTGCAGCTTCAAAGCTTTCAAAGCTTTTGGGTGTATGCAGGTCAATCAGGGCTTCCATAATGGGCTTCAGGTTCAGCTTTTTTTGCACACTTTCGGGAACAATGTCTTCAAGAGGCTTGTCAAGAGTGAGGAGGGCAGTGCTTGCGGCATTTCTAATCTGGTCCTGAGAAAGACCGGCGGTAGCAGGATATACAGGCAGCAGCCGTCCGGTTTTCCTGTTTTCACCGCTTGCGGGCTCGGTTACGGGATTTGTCATTTCAAAGTAATTTCCCTTGTATGCCACTTTGCCGTAAAAGGTGAATTCGGGGCTTTTGTGCAATGTTTCGGAAATATAAGGAGCATTGAACCAGGTTATGCGCATAATACTGCTGCCGTCGGAAATTCGTGCCTGAGTTACAGACTTTCTGCCTCTTGCACGGTAGGTTTTCACATCACCTGCAAGGCATCCGCGGACGCAGACTGTCTCACCGTCCATAAGCTCGGAAATGGGCTTTATTTCACTTCTGTCTTCAAGACCTCGGGGAAAATGATACAAAAGGTCTCTTACGGTGCTTATGCCGAGACGTGCAAAGCTTTTTGCACGGGCTTCGCCTATTCCTTTTATGTATTGGATTGATGTTTCGGGTTTCATAGTTTTTGCTCCTATAACAAATGGGGATTTCCGGCAGAACCGGAAATCCTCCATAACTTTTTTTATTTTACTCAACCGATATGATGTAGTAGTATACCGGCTGACCGCCGTTTATCAGGTTGATGTCCATATGGCCATAAGCTGCTTCAAGCTTGGCAACAAGGTGGTTTGCGTTTTCTTCCGAGGTTTCCTCGCCGTAATAAACAGTTATGAAACCGGATTCGTCATTCACCAGTGTATCAACAACCTTCAGTGCCGCTTCCTCGGGGGTTGCGGTAACAGCGGAGATTTCCTTTCCGCACACTGCAAGACAATCACCGAGGTGAATATCCATTCCGTCAAGCACTGTGTCACGTGCTGCAAATGTGACCTGCCCGCAGCTTACATAGCTTGCTGTTTCCATCATAGCATCGGTGTTGTCCTCGGGCTCTGCTGATTCGTCAAATGCCGTAAGAGCAGAAATTCCCTGTGGAATATTCACGGTTGGAAGAACAATTACCTTTTTGTCCGTAAGGGGGATAACCTGTTCTGCCGCAAGAATAATGTTTTTGTTGTTGGGAAGGATATAAACCACTTCTGCAGGAACCTTTTCGACAGCCGTCAAAAGATCCTGTGTGCTGGGGTTCATTGTCTGTCCGCCTTCAATAATTTCGTCAACATTGAGTGAGCGGAAAAGCTCCGAAAGTCCTTCGCCTGCCGATACTGCCGCAAAGCCGTAACGCTTTTCGGGAGCAGCCTTGACGGGCTTTGGTTCTGCTTCGGTATTGTCGGAAGCAGAGGAGTTGTCTTCTTTTCCTGCCACAATCTCGCTGTGCTGATATTTCATATTCTCAATTTTGAGATTTGTCAGTTCGCCAAGACGAATTGCCTGTTCAAGAACAAAACCGGGATTGTTTGTGTGGATATGAACCTTCACAATGTCATCATCCTCAATAACAAGCATACAGTCACCCTTTTCGCATATTGCACTACGGAACTGCGCAACCTTTCGGTCGTTGGTTTTGTTGATAATAAATTCGGTACAGTAGAGATACTTTATGTCAACTTTCTCGCTGCGTGTTTGAGCAAGAGCGGAAACAGAAGGATCTTCGGCTGTGATTGCCGCATTGTTTTCGAGAGCGAAAAGAGCTCCTTCAAAAAGGGTGACAAGACCTTTTCCGCCGGCATCCACAACTCCTGCTTTTTTCAAAGCGGGAAGAAGATTTGTGGTTTTTTCAAGACTTTTTCTGCCGGCTTCCAGAACCTCACGAAGAAAATCGTCAGCTTCTTTGAATTCTTTGTAATGCTCTTCTGCAAATTCCGACATTTCACGGATAACCGTGAGAATGGTTCCTTCTGTGGGTTTCATAACAGCCCGGTATGCTGTTTCCTTTGCACCAACAAGACCGTTTTTCAGGTCTGTGACCGAAAAGGTTTCTTTTGTTTCAACGGCTTTTGCAAAGCCACGGATAATCTGGGATAAAATTACACCTGAGTTTCCTCTTGCGTTTCTCAGTGCGGCAGAGGCAAGCTTTGAAGCCAGCTTTCCACAGGAGGTATAATCCTCCGCAAGAGTTTGCGATGCAGCTCCGCTGAAGGTCAGGCTCATATTTGTTCCCGTGTCGCCGTCAGGTACGGGGAAAATGTTCAGGTCATCAATGAGCTGACGGTTGTTTTTCAGGTTCGCCGCCGCTGATTCAATCATCAGTCTGAGCTGATTTATATCAAAATTATTCATCTGTTCACCTCGTCAGTTATGCGTGGTCAATACGCACGCTTTCTACATACACCTTTACTGCCGATACCTCCATACCCGTAATTTTTTCAACGTGGTATCTGACATTTTTGCGGATTGTTTCACCGATGCTTCCGATGTTGAGACCGTATTCAACTATAATATAAAGTGAGATTTCGATTTTGTTTTCTTCGGTTTTTACCTTTATGCCTTTGTCCATATTTTCTCTCTTCAAGAGACTTGCTATTCCGTCTTTGCCGTTTTTGATGCACATTCCAACAACGCCGTAGCATTGTGTTGCGGCAGAACCGGCAAGTTTTGCTATTACGGAATTAGAGATGCTAACAATACCTCTTTCGTTTTTGATTTCAGCACTCATTGTTTTTCCTCCTGTCGTTTGAGATTATTATTTCACTCTTGCGAGTTTGTATTCACAAATACTTTTTGAGGTTTTCCATAAAACCTCATTATATATATTACATCATTTTTTCCTTCAGGTCAAGAGTTTTGAAAATATTAATATGTTGAAGAATGTCCAATTTAAGGAAATACGGCGTTTTGTACGAAAAGTTTTTATTGATTTTTGGGTATATATATGATAGAATGAGTTTAATCAAAGATTAAACTCAGCGATATAAATTCCTTGCGGAATTTACGATATACCTTCGGTGCGATATATTACTTCGTAATGCGATATGTCCCTTCGGAACGAGATAAGAAATTTATATCATATCGCAACGGAATGAAATGGAGTTATATCGCATTTGTTAAACAAATATATCGCACGAACGAAGTGAGTATATCGCTAAAAAGAGGTTATAATGAACGATAAAACTATTAAGGAATTAGCGGTTGAATTAACCGTTGAAACAACTGCAGTATGTGATAGTATAAAGGGGAGAGCAGTATTTACAAATCAACTCTTGCGTTCTTGCTCGTCGATAGGTGCCAATTCTCATGAAGCAAAATATGCACAGAGCAAAGCGGATTTTATAAACAAGCTAGAAATTGCGCTTAAAGAATGTTTTGAAACAGAATACTGGTTAGAAATTTTATTCAAGGTTAATGCAATAGATAAGATAACATACGATAATTTGAATAAAAAATGTGGTACAATTCGCAGAATGCTTATCTCATCTGTTATTACGGCAAAGAAAAACTAATTAACCTGCTCGAGGGGATAAAATGAAAAGAAAATTGCTGTTGTTTAATATAGCATTCATTATTCCTTGTTTCTTTGTTTATATAGGGATATTACCCTTTACATATGTTTTTATACTTGCATTTATAGTGTCATTAGTGAATGCGAGTTTTGCGACTTCAAAGAGAAATTTGATAGCATATAATCTTATACTTTTTGTATGTTCAATAATTGGAATTGTATTAGAGTATTTAGCACGTAAAAATTATGGGGTCGTATTTCATCCTGGAGTAACATAAGAATATCAGTTTTTAATAGGATTTTTTGTGTTATGCTCACTAATTATTACTATATTAGAAATTGTTTTAAAACAGTTTCAGAAAAACGGAGTTTTTGTTATGGAAGACAGAATTTTTGGTACAAACCCGGTGTTTGAGGCCCTTAGCTCTGGGCGTGAGGTTGACAAGCTTTTCATTCAGGAGGGTGCACGACACAGCAGGCTGGGACAGATTATTGCTCTTGCGAAGAAGCGGGGAATCCGATACACCAATGTCAGCAAGGCGAAGCTTGATGAGCTGTCAGACGGCGGAAATCATCAGGGCGTTCTTCTTTTTGCGGCTATGCATTCTTATGTTGAGATTGAGGATATTATTGCCCTCGCACGGGAAAGGGGCGAAAAACCTCTTGTGATTATTGCTGAAGGACTCAATGACCCTCACAACCTCGGAAGTATAATCAGAACCGCAAATGCGGCGGGGGCTCACGGGGTTATTATTCCAAAAAACCGCAGTGTTGGGCTCACTTCCACTGTCGCAAAGGTATCAGCAGGTGCAATTGAGCATACTATGGTTGCAAGGTGTACTAATATTGCTTCCTGTATTGACAAGCTCAAGGATATGGGGCTTTGGATTGTGGGAACGGCTCTGGAGGGCAGTATGCCCATTTATGATTGTGATATGAAGGGCGCAACGGGAATTGTTATTGGCAGCGAGGGAGAGGGTATGAGCCGTCTTGTTCGTGAAAAATGCGACTTCCTTGTGAAAATTCCTATGCTCGGACAGACCGAGTCACTCAATGCATCTGTTGCTACAGGTGTGATTGTTTATGAAGCGGTGAGACAGAGAATCGGTTAGGCGGGTGGCAGAAGATGATTTCGGTTTTGAACAGTACCGCTCTTTGTGGTATTGATGGATATATTGTGGATGTGGAAGCGGATATTTCAAACGGAATGCCGGGCTTTGACATTGTTGGACTGCCTGATGCGGCGGTGAAGGAGTCAAAGGAAAGAATACGGGCTGCTGTGAAAAATTCAGGGCTGGTGTTCCCTGCAAAGCACATAACGGTCAATCTTGCTCCTGCGGACATAAAGAAGGAAGGGGCACACTTTGACCTTCCTATTGCTCTCGGAATACTGGCGTCCTCGGAACAGCTGGACAAAAAGCACCTTTCGGATGCTGTCTTCATCGGTGAACTTTCCCTGAATGGTGATTTGAGACGTGTCAGCGGTGTTTTGCCTATGGTTATTTCCGCATACCAAAAGGGGATCAGACGGGTTTTTCTTCCGAAGGACAACGCAAAAGAGGCGGCTGTTGTTTCGGGAATGGAGGTTTTCGGGGCAGAGTGTCTCAAGGATATTCTTGAACATTTCCTCGAACGGAAAAGTATAGAGCCCACGGTGGTAGATGTTCGTTCAATGCTGGGCTCATCCGAACGCTCAAAATACGATTTTGCAGACGTGAAGGGGCAGGTTTATGTGAAGCGTGCTCTTGAGATTGCGGCGGCAGGCGGACATAATATTCTTATGATTGGTCCTCCGGGGTCGGGAAAGACTATGATTGCACAAAGAATACCGTCAATTCTTCCTGAGCTTACCTTTGAGGAATCTCTGGAGGTTACGAAAATTCACAGCATCGCAGGAACGCTGACTGACAGCAGTCCTCTTGTGGCGGAGCGTCCGTTCAGGCATCCTCATCACACCATATCCTCGGTGGGACTTTCGGGCGGCGGTACAAACCCAAAGCCCGGCGAAATCAGTCTTTCGCACAACGGAGTGCTTTTTATGGATGAGCTTCCCGAGTTCAGACGTGATGCTTTGGAGGCTATGCGTCAGCCTCTCGAGGACGGCGAGATTACCATAAGCCGTGCCGGAGGCTCTGCGACTTATCCTTGCAGTGTGATGCTGGTGGCGTCTATGAATCCCTGTCCCTGCGGTTACTACGGTGACAAGAACAAGGAGTGCAACTGTTCCCAGACGCAGATTTTGAAATATATGAGAAAAATAAGCGGTCCTCTTCTTGACCGTATAGATATGCATATCGAGGTGCCTTCGGTGGATTTTGAGGAGCTGGAAGCAAAGACCAGAGGTGAAAGCTCCGCAAGCATAAAGAAAAGAGTTGACGAGGCAAGACGGATACAGACAGAAAGGTATAGTGGGAGCTCGGTTTATTCAAACAGCCGTCTCACACCTGAACTGATGCAGAAATACTGTGCTCTCGGTCAGGAGGCAGGTGCCCTTTTGAAACAAGCCTTCGAAAGTCTCGGTCTCAGTGCAAGAGCTCACAACAGAATCCTGAAGGTTGCAAGAACAATTGCTGACCTCTCCGGCTCGGAGAATATTGAGATGGAGCATATTGCAGAGGCCATTCAGTACAGAGCACTCGATAAGAAATTTTTTAACTAATGAATGAAGGTGAGACACAAAAATGAAGCTTAATATTGTTCTGGTTGAGCCTGAAATTCCGTCAAACACGGGAAATATTTCAAGAACCTGCTCGGTTGTTGATGCGGCGTTGCATCTTGTGCATCCTCTTGGCTTTGATATTGATGAAAAAGCTGTGAGACGTGCAGGACTTGATTATTGGGATGAACTCAGACTTTTTGAATATAATAGCTTTGAGGAGGTAAAAGAAAAATATCCCGACGGGCTGTTCTTCTTTTGTACCACAAAGGCTGAAAATAATTACAGCAAGGTAGATTTTTCGTCCTATGGCGACAGAGAAATCTTTCTGGTGTTTGGAAAGGAAACAAAGGGGCTGCCTGAGGATTTACTCAGGGCGAACCGTAAAACATCCATAAGAATACCGATGAAGCACAACAAAAGGTCTCTGAATCTTTCAAATTCGGTTGCTATCGTGGCATACGAGGTTTTGAGACAGTTTGATTTTGAAAATCTCGAGGAGAAAGGAATTTTGAAAAATGGTTAAGATTATGACAGATATGTCGGCGGACATAACAAAGGAACAAGCGGAAAAATATGACATAAAGGTTCTTCCTTTTTATATTAATTTCGGTGAGGAAAGTATTCTTGCAGACATTGATTATACGCCCGAGATGTTTTATGAAAAGTTCAAGTCTCTTGAAAATATTCCCTCTACAAGTCAGGCTACTCCCGATATTCTTGAAGAAATGTACCGCAGTATTGGAAAAGAAAATCAGATTATTCATATAACAATTCCCGCAAACAGCAGTGGCATTGTGAATACTGCCAGAATGATTTCATCCCAGCTTTCCGAGGAAGGCTTTGACATTACGATTATTGATTCAAGTATGTTCAGCTACGGAATCGGTGCGAACGTTGTTGCGGCGGCTGAAATGGCTGAAAACGGTGTAACAAAGGATGAAATTGTCGGTTTCCTGCAGGAGCGCTTTGAAAAGGACAGGGTTTATTTCATTGTGGATGACCTCACAACTTTGAAAAAAGGCGGAAGAATAAAGGCTACTACAATGGTGGTTTCTGCTGTTCTTGATATAAAGCCCATACTTTATTCCAACGAGGGAAAGGTTGAGGCTTTTGCGAAGGTGAAGGGAATGAAACGGGCAATTGCGAAGCTTGTGGATTGTATTGAGGAAAATATTGAAGACCCTGAAAATACCGAAATATGTATTATGAATGCGGATTGTCCCGAAAAGGCGGAAATGCTGAAGAAAGCCATTGAGGAGCGTCTTGCAACAAAGAACATCTGGCAGGGTGCGGTAGGACCGATTATTACCTGTCACGCAGGCGTGGGGGTTTTCGGCACATATTTCCGTCACAAGTAATTTTGCGGTTTGAGGATTGATAACTTATGTATCTTGAAAAAGAAGAAATGAAATTTGCGGTGCTTTATGCTGTGAAACAGTACAAAGCGCCCATAAGTATGAGACTTACCTATGAGATTTTTACATGGGACAAGGAGATTATGGAATACTTTGACCTTGCGGAGGTTCTGGAGGAGCTTCTTGAGGACGGGTATATAGTGAAAAAGTTTTACCGTGATGAGGAAGCTTTTTCGTTGACCCAAAGCGGTGAGGCGGCATACCTTTATTTCAAACAGCGTGTTCCAAAAAGCATCCGTACCAGAATTGACGATGCAATCGGACGGGTGAAGTATGATGAACTTGTTGACCCTGATGCTGCAATTTGTGATGTTGTGTTTGCGGCAGAGGATCAGTATATGGCAAAGTGTACTGTTATGGAGGACAAGGTTCCTATGCTTGAAATCAGCATCAACATGGGAAGACGAAACCATGCGGAGCGTGTTGCGGAATATATGAAAAAGAATTCAAAGAGAATATACGAAGAGGTTCTCAGATTATGCACTGAGGACAAATAGATTTTGACATACGGTATTTTGCATTGACGGGAGGTAATTGAAGCTTGTTTACGGCAGACAGTTATGATGTAGTGGTTATAGGCGGCGGACACGCCGGAATTGAGGCGGCTTTGGCAGCGGCAAGACTGGGGGCGAAAACCTGTATTTTTTCCATTAGCCTTGACAGTGTGGCGAATCTGCCATGCAATCCCAGTATCGGCGGAACAGCAAAGGGGCACCTTGTACGTGAAATTGATGCTCTGGGCGGAGAAATGGGAAAGGCGGCAGATGCGACCCTTTTGCAGTCAAGAATTCTGAATCGGGGAAAGGGTCCTGCGGTTTATTCGTTGCGTGCGCAGATTGACAGACGTGAATACCAGAATGAAATGAAGCATCGTCTTGAGCTTTGTGACAATCTTCATGTGCGTCAGGGCGAAATTGTGAAGGTTTGTGTAGATGATGAGGGAAAAGTTGAGGCTGTTGAAACCAGAGCCGGAGCAAAATACCTTTGCAAAGCGGCGATTGTATGTACGGGAACTTATTTGAAATCAAGAATAATAATTGGTGAATTCAGTCAGGAAAGCGGTCCTGACGGAGTTTTCCCTGCAACCGAGCTTTCGCAGAATCTTCGGGATATAGGAGTGGAGCTTGTTCGTTTCAAAACGGGTACACCTCCCAGAGTGAACAGACGAACTATTGATTTTTCCTGTCTTGAAGAACAGTTTGGTGATGAAGAAATAACACCCTTTTCTTTTGAAACAGAGGAAAAGCTTGAAAATACGGTAAGCTGTTTTGTTACATACACAAACGAAAATACCCACAAGGTAATTCTGGACAACATCCACAGGTCTCCACTTTACGGCGGTGACATAAAGGGTATAGGTCCAAGATATTGTCCCTCCATTGAGGACAAGATTGTGCGTTTCAAGGACAAGGACAGACATCAGTTGTTTATTGAACCTATGGGAACAAACACCGAGGAAATGTATATTCAGGGCTTTTCCAGCAGTCTTCCTGAAGATGTGCAGATTGAGATGCTTCATACTCTTCCGGGTCTTGAAAATGCCCATGTGAGCAGAAATGCTTATGCAATAGAATATGATTGTTGTAATCCCTTGCAGCTTCGGGCGACCCTTGAATTCAAGAATATTCCGGGGCTTTACGGCGCGGGACAGTTCAACGGAACCTCGGGATATGAGGAAGCGGCGGCACAAGGACTTGTGGCAGGCGTCAATGCCGTGCGGAAAATCAAAGGTCAGGAGCCTTTTGTGCTTGACCGTTCGGATGCTTACATCGGAACGCTCATTGACGACCTTGTGACGAAGGGTACAAACGAGCCGTATCGTATGATGACCTCACGTTCGGAGTATAGACTTATTCTCCGTCAGGATAATGCGGATTTGAGACTTACGCCAAAGGGCTATGAGCTGGGACTTATTTCCGAGGAACGTTACCAGAAGTTCCTTGAAAAGAAAAGATTGATTGATGAAGAGCTGGAAAGATTGAGTCATATTGTGTTTCCACCATCAAAGGAGGTTAATGCTTATCTCGAAAGCGTGGGAAGCACTCTTATTTCTACGGGAGTGCACGCAAGCGATATGCTGAAACGTCCCGAGGTGACTTATGAAGGGCTGAGGGTTCTGGACGAAAACCGACCCGAGCTTCCGAATGATGTGAAGGAGCAGGTTGAGATAACCTTGAAATATGAGGGATATATCAACCGCCAGATTGCTCAGGCAAACCAATTCAAGAAAATGGAAAACAAAAAAATTCCTGATGATATTGATTATTCGCAGATTGGCGGTTTAAGACTTGAAGCCAGACAAAAGCTTGAAAAGCTTCGTCCCTTGTCAATCGGTCAGGCATCACGTATTTCGGGGGTTTCACCTGCGGATGTGGCTGTTTTGGTTGTATATTTGAAGCAAAAGAAAATTGTTTAGACAAAACCATGAGGAAAAACGCAGAAAATGCGTTTCAGTATTGATATGAAAAAATTTGTGGCAGGCTCCAATGATGCGGGACAGAGGTTGGATAAGTATTTGTCAAAGCTTTTGTCAGGTGCTTCAATGGGGATGATTTATAAGTGGATTCGAAAAAAACGGGTCAAAATAAACGGAAAAAAACAGGAAATTTCCTACCAACTTCAGGTGGGGGATGTGTTGGAGCTTTATATTAATGACGAGTTCTTTGATGAAGAAAAAAGTATTCCCTCATTCCTGAAAAAATCCGTAAGGTTAGCGGTTGTTTTTGAGGACGAGAATCTTCTTGTGGCTGACAAGCCTTCGGGTATGGCAGCTCATGGTGAGGACGATTGTCTTCTTGACAATATTCAGGCATACCTGTTTCAAAAAGGGGAGTATAACCCAATTGCCGAACAGACCTTTGCACCGAGCCTTTGCAACCGTATTGACAGAAATACTTCGGGGCTTGTTATTGCAGCGAAGAATGCAGCGGCACTCAGAATAATAAATGAAAAAATCCGAAACCGTGAGATAAACAAGTTTTATCTCCTGAAGGTTGAAAATCCTGAACGCTTGCCATGTTCGGGAAGGATTTCGGGTTATACTCTGAAAAATGAAGAGGAACGGAAAATATATTTTTACGAAAATGATGTCAAAGGCTCAAAGTACAGCGAGACCCTTTTCAAAAAGCTGGACAGCGAAGGATTGGTGGAAGCTCGACTTCTTACGGGGCGTACTCACCAGATAAGGGCGAGCTTTGCACATCTCGGATGTCCCCTTGTGGGGGATGTGAAGTACGGGGCAAAGAAAAACGGCAGACGTGATTTCCAACAGCTCAGGGCATACAGAATAGAATTTGATTTCAAAACACCTTCGGGAGAGCTTGAATATCTCGGGGGAAAGGTAATAGAGAAAAAGGAATAGAGACGGTTTGTGATGAATTGGACACCTCAACAAAGAGAAGCAATTGAATACAGAAACAACAATATCCTTCTTGCGGCGGCGGCAGGCTCAGGCAAGACGGCTGTTCTTGTTCAACGCATTATTGAGCTTATTGAAAAAGACGGCGTATCCGTAAATGAGCTTCTTGTGTTGACCTTTACGGAAGCGGCGGCAGGAGAAATGCGTGAAAAAATTAAGAAGGCAATTCAAAAGGCTTTGCGTGAAAACCCCGAAAACTCTCACTTGCAGAGACAGAGACTTCTTATTCACTCGGCGAACATTTCTACTGTTCACGCTTTTTGTCTCAATACCTTGAAAAACAACATCCATCTCACCAATCTGCCTGTGGATTTTACACTTGTTTCCGAGCTGGAAAACAAGATTTTGCTTAAAGAGGCTCTTGATGAGGTTCTGGAGCGTTTTTATGCCAATATTGACAGAGATTGGTCTTTTGCGGAGCTTGCTGTGGGTTACGGCGGTATAAAGAACGACAGTATACTCCGAAAATATCTGTTGAAGCTTCATGAATTCAGCCGTAGTATGGCTTATCCGTCCATCTGGCTCAACGAGGCTGTGAGACCTTACAAAGAGACGGTGAAAAACGGCAGATTGTCAGGAGAATGGTGGGCGCAGCAGCTTGGGCAAACGGTTGAGCGTGCAGAAAGGGAAGTGCTTGGAATTTATGACCGCATTGTTGAGCTGGTCGAAAAAACTCTTCCGTCGGACCACAAGTATGTTACGTTTTTTGACGATGAGATTGCAAACACAAAGAGAATGTTTGACCATATGGACAAAGATGATTATGATTCCGTGAGGGCGGCACTGGGTACATTGAAGTATGCAACCTTCAGGGGTGCCACAAAGCCTGAAAAGGACATAGAACAGGCACAGAACAGAATAAAGTGTCTCCGTAGTGCGGCTACGGGAATTGTGGATGATTTGAAGGATTGCTTCAGCACAGACAGCGAAAAGGTTGTTGAACGTATACAGAAAATTTATCCCGGCATAAGAACGCTCAAAAACCTTGTACTGATGCTGGACAGATGTTATACAAGAAGAAAGCGGGAAAAAAGTCTTCTTGATTTCAATGACCTTGAGCATGAGATGCTGAATCTTCTTGTAAGCAAAAACGGCAGTGAAACAGAGGTTGCTTTGAAGCTTCGTGAAAAAATAAAGGCAATACTGGTTGACGAATATCAGGATACCAACAATATTCAGGACTTGATATTCAAGACCGTTTCAAGAGAAAATAAAAATATTTTTATGGTAGGCGACCTGAAACAAAGTATTTACAAGTTCAGAAACGCTGTTCCCAAGCTTTTCTCGGATAAGTATGAGCTTTATGGCAAAAGTGAGGAACAGGGACACCTCATACGGCTTTTCAATAATTTCAGAAGCCGTCAGAATGTTGTGGATACGGTTAACTTTGTTTTTGAGGCGGTTATGTCCCCTGAGGTGGGAAATATTGAATATACCGAAGAGGAATTTCTTATCCGGGGGGCACAGTACCCTGATACGGAAGATGCCTCTTGTTTTGATACAGAACTGCATATGATTTGTCAGCACAGCCGTGATGAAGAGCTTTTTGACAAGACTGAGCTTGAAGCACGGGTTGCGGCAACGAGAATATGCGAAATGCTGGAAAGCGGTTTTCAAATATGGGACAAGGAAACCGAAAAAATGAGAACGGTTCAGCTTCGGGATATGGTTATTCTTATGCGAAAAACCAAGGATGTTGCACCAATTTTCGAACAGGTGTTCGAGGAAAAGGGTATACCTGTTTATTCCGAGGTGGGACACAGCTATCTAGGCGCTCTTGAAATCCAGACGGTGCTTGCTTTTTTGCAGATTATTGACAATCCCAGACAGGATATTCCATTGATTGCCGTAATGCGTTCACCTATATGGGGCTTTTCGCCCGACGACCTTGCGGTTATGAGAACAAAACTGCCTGAAGGAATGTTTTTTGATGCTGTCCAAAGGGCGGCAACCGACGGTAACGAAAAGGCGAAAGAGTTTCTTTGTGAGCTTGAAGCTCTTCGGAAGGAAGCGGAAACTGCGGGCGTTGACCGCCTTATTTGCCGCATACTTTATGATTTCGGATATTATGCATATGTTGGCTCTTTGAGCCACGGAAGAGAGCGTCAGGCAAATCTGGATGTTCTTTTGGAGCGTGCAAACGAATTTGAACATACAAAGATGAGCGGTCTTTTCAGCTTTATGAATTATATAGAAACAATGCGACTTGAAGAAAAGGATATGACACCGGCAAAGGTTTTCGGTGAAGGCGAAAATGTTGTGCGGATAATGAGTATACACAAGTCAAAGGGTCTTGAATTTCCTGTTGTGTTTCTGACGGGAACAGCAAATGAGTTCAATCTCAAGGACGCATACAGCGCAATTGTGTGGGATGAGCAAGGGGGCTTGGGCGCAGAATTTGTTGATACCAAAATGCGTGTGAGGTATCCGTCTCTTTCAAAAACTCTTGTGGGCGGAAAGCTCAAGGCGGATATGCTGTCGGAGGAAATGCGACTTCTTTATGTTGCGCTTACCCGTGCAAGGGAAAAGCTCATTATTACAGCTCCCTTCAAACGAAATGACAAAAAGTGGAAAAGTCCGGCAATTTTTGATGACGGAACAGTTCCGTCCGGGTATGTAAAAAAGCTTCATTCGTACAGAGATTGGCTTGTGGCGGCTTTTATGCTGCATCCCGATATGAAAAAGCTTCGGGAATATTGTGATATTTCGGAATACGGTGTACGGCACGATGCAGGATTTGGTTTGAAGCTGTACCTTTATGAAAACGCAGATGACGTAAGATTTGATGATGTGTGCAGAGCTTCGGAGACCTTTGAAGACACGAAAGATGACGAAAAGCTTTGGGCGGAAGCGGAAAAAAGACTTAACTTTGATTATTCACGAAAATCTCTGGCAACACTTCCGTTGAAGCTGTCGGTCAGCGAGGTGAAGAGAATGCAGGATGATGACGGGGATTATGTTCCTTTGATTGAGCCGCTCAGAAGCGGTGAAATGGCAGAACCAAAAAAAATAACAGGTGCAGAACGTGGTACAGTGGTTCATTTTGTTATGCAGATGCTTGACCCATGTGAGATTGAAACGGCTTCGGATGTGGAAAAGACGGTACAGCGGCTTCTCAATGAAAAAATTTTGAGCAGAAGTCAGGCTGAGGCTGTGGACTGCAGAAAGCTTTCGGATTTCTTTTCGGGGGCTCTTGGCAAAAGGCTGAAAAATGCAGTAAGACGTGAAACAGAGTTCAGCTTTTATACCAGTGATACGTCAGATAACCTTTTCGGAAACGGCCTTGATGCGGAAATACTTCTTCAGGGAACAATAGATTGCTTTTTTGAAGAAGAGGACGGACGCATAGTTTTGTTGGATTACAAGACAGACAGAGTAGCCAATCGTGAGGGGGCGGAAAAAGCCTCTGAAAAGTACAAGATTCAGATGAAGTATTACAAAAAAGCTCTCAAAGAGATTACGGGAAGAGCTGTTGATGAATGTTATCTTTATTTTTTGAACTGCGGAGAAGCAGTTTCCATTCCCAATGAGGAGGAATAACAATATGAAGGTTCTTATTTTTACGGTTACGACAGGTCAGGGGCATAATCAGGTTGCGAACGTGCTTTGCGATGCCCTTTCGGAAAAGGATATAGAATCTGTTTCCATTGATGCGTTTGAGTATATTACGCCTGTTCTCAAGGATACCATAAACCGAGGATACCTTGTGTCCACAAAACGTCTTCCGAAGGTTTACGGAAAGGGATATCGTTTGGTTGAAAAACGGGATACGGAAAGTCATGACAGTATGTTTGCAAAGTTTTTGAACGGTATTCTTGCAAGAAAGCTTGTGAAATTTGTAGAGGATTACAAACCTGATGTTATTGTCTGTACCCATGTTTTTGCGGCGATTATGGTAAGTTATGTTGCAAACAAGCTTGATGCGGGCATAAGGACGGTAGGAATTGTTACGGACTTCACTATGCATCCGTACTGGGAAGAAGCCCCTATGGATTATTATGTTCTTGCCAGTGAGCTTTTGTGCAATCAGGCGAAGAAAAAGGGGATTTCGGAGGATGAAATTGTTCCTACGGGTATTCCCATAAATCCCAGATTTGCAAAGAAAACCGACAAGCAGGAAGCTCGCAAAATACTGGGACTTGAAGACAAGACCACCATTCTTGTTATGAGCGGAAGTATGGGCTACGGCAAAATCGGAAGTATGATAAAAAAACTGGATGAGGCTGATTTTGATTTTCAGATTCTTTCGGTTTGCGGTTACAATGAGCGACTAAAAAAACGAATAGACAAAATGGAGTTCGAACACAAAATTTTTAATTATGGTTATTCAGACCAGATTCATATGTTTATGGATGCGGCAGACTGTATTGTGACAAAGCCGGGAGGTCTTACCACAAGCGAGGCTCTTGCTAAGGGACTTCCGATGATTATGGCAAATCCTATTCCCGGTCAGGAGGACAGAAATGTTGAGTTTCTTCTCAACAATGGTGCGGCGTTCAAGATAAGCTCAACCTTCCCCATTGACGAGGCTCTGTTTCAGATGTTTTCCAATGAGGTGCGGCTCAGGAATATGAGTGAAATGGTAAAAAGTCTGGGAAAGCCGCAGGCTACAAAAGACTTTGTTGATTTTGTAATAAAGCTCGGTATTGAAAAGGGAGATGAAGATGAAGCTTAGTGACGGAAAAATCGGTGAAATGTATACAGTGAAAGCTATTGACCTTGAGCATAAGGCGAAAAGCCATCTTCAAATTCTTGGAATGACTGTCGGTTCGAAGCTTGAGATTCTTAATTCAAAAAAATCGGGAACGAAAATTGTCAAGGTGAGAGGTACAAGATTTGCACTCGGAGGTGCATTTGCGGATAGTATTGAGGTTGAGAAGAAAGGGGGAGACGCAAGATGAGAGACTTGGTTAGTGTAGCATTTGCCGGAAACCCCAATTGCGGAAAGACTACCCTTTTCAATGCTTATACCGGTGCAAACCTCAAGGTTGCAAACTGGCCCGGGGTTACGGTAGAGAAAAAAGAGGGGACTATGACCTTTGAAGGTCAGAAGCTCAATCTTGTTGATTTGCCGGGAATTTATTCTCTTACCTCGTATACAATGGAAGAAAAGCTTTCGAGAAACTATGTTCTGAGCGGTGAGGCAGATGTGATTGTGAATGTGGTTGATGCCTCGGCTCTTGAAAGAAATCTTTACCTGACTCTTCAGCTTATTGAACTGGGAAAGCCCGTGGTAATGGCTCTCAATATGATGGATATTGTTGCGGCAAGGGGAATGGAAATTGACCTTCACAGACTTCCTGAAATGCTGGGAATTCCTGTTGTGCCTGTCAGTGCCAGAAAAAGAACGGGCATAAACATTCTTATGCACGCAGTCGCTCATCATATTGACGGAGTGAATCATCACATTGAGCATCATCATGCATCGGGCGGACATATGCACGACCATCATGGTGAATTTGCAATGGTTTACAGCGATGATATTGAAGACAAGATTGACAGAATTTCGGAGCTTCTTGAAGTGAAGTATCCTGAAATCGAAAACCGTCGCTGGTATGCAATAAAGTATCTTGAAGCAGACGGGGAAATTATGGAGAAATATCCTCTCAAGCTTGCGGGTATTGCGGAAAGGAGCTATGAGGAAGAGATTATAAATCAAAGATACGATTTTATCGAAGAAATTATTGCCGAGGTGCTTGTGAACAAGTCCCAACGTGAGGCGGCAACCGACCGTGCCGACAGAATACTGACCCACAGAGTATGGGGGCTTCCGGTTTTCGCCGGGATTATGGCAGTAGTTTTCTTCTTGACCTTTGCGGTCGGTGATTGGCTGAAGGGGTACCTTGAAACAGCACTTGATTGGTTCTCCGGCGGATGTGCGGAAATGCTTGAAGGAATCGGGGCAAGTCAGCTTCTTGTTTCTCTGATTGTGGATGGTATTATTGCAGGGGTCGGCGGTATTCTCACTTTCCTCCCTAATATTGTAATTTTGTTCGTTGCTCTCGCTTTCCTTGAAGACAGCGGATATATGGCGAGAGTTGCATATATTATGGATGATATTATGTCAAAGATAGGACTTTCGGGACGTGCCTTTATACCTATGCTTCTGGGATTTGGTTGTACGGTGCCTGCAATTATGGCGTCAAGAGCTCTTGAAAATCCGAAGGACAGATTGAGAACAATTGTGGTTACGCCCTTTATGTCTTGCAGCGCAAGATTGCCTGTTTATGTGCTGTTTTCCGAAATGTTCTTCGGAAAATGGGCGGCTGCGGCAGCTTTTTCTATGTACATACTTGGAATTGTTGTAGCTATTACAGTTGCAAAAATATTCTCACTTTTCTCAAAAAAGGATGGGGAGAATACTCTTGTGATTGAGCTTCCTGAATACAAGATGCCAAGCTCAAGAACTGTTTATGTTTATGTCAGCGGAAAGGTGAAGGATTATATCACAAAGGCGGGAACTGTTATTTTTGTTGCATCGGTTATACTCTGGGCACTTCTCAACTTCGGACCTTCGGGAATGGTGGAGGATATGTCCCTCAGCTTTGCGGCAATAATAGGCAAGATACTTGCTCCGCTTCTTGTTCCCGCGGGACTTGGTTATTGGCAGATTGTTGTGGCACTTATTTCAGGAATTGCCGCAAAAGAGGTGGTTGTTTCCAGTATGAGTGTGCTTTTTGGTGTTGGAAATATTGCTTCGGCAGAAGGTATGTCAGCACTTTCGGCAATACTCGGCAATCAAGGCTTTACGGCGGTGAATGGTTATTCAATGATGGTTTTCTGCCTTCTTTACATACCTTGTGCGGCAACAATTGGTGTTATTCACCGTGAAACACGGTCTGCGAAATGGACCGCTATTGCTGTTTTGATTCAGCTTGCTGCAGCGTGGATTTGTGCAGTTGCGGCTTTCGGAATCGGAAGCTTGCTTGCTTTTTAAACAAAAGAAAAGAGTTTTTGGCAGGAGGAAAAATTATGCTTGGAACGTGGGTCAACTGTGCCGCTGTAATTTTGGGCAGTGCAGTTGGACTGATTGTGAAAAAAGGGCTGTCTGAAAGAGTTAATACAGCCGTAATGAACGCTCTGGCACTCTGCGTGATGTATATAGGTATAAGCGGTGCTTTTGAATGTCAGAATATTTTGGTGGTTATTCTTTCTATGGCTATCGGAACGCTGATTGGAGAAGGACTCGACCTTGACAAAAGACTGAATCGCCTTGGTGATTTTCTTGAAGCAAAGGTCAGCAAAAACGGTGAAAAGGGTTCTGTGTCAAAGGGCTTTGTTGCCGCAAGTCTTCTCTTTTGTGTAGGAGCTATGACCATTGTCGGGTCTCTTCAAAGCGGTATTTCGGGAAATCACGAAACGCTTTTTGCAAAGTCGCTCATTGACTGCTTTGCGGCAATGGTGCTTGCTTCAACAATGGGTTTTGGAGTAATGCTTTCAGCTGCATTTGTCCTTGTTTATCAGGGGACGATTACTCTTTGTGCAGGCTTTCTTGAACCTGTGCTTACGGAGGTTATTATTGCTGAAATGACCTGCGTGGGGTCTCTTTTGATTGTGGGCTTGAGCCTGAATATGCTGAAAATAACAAAACTGAAGGTTATGAATTTTGTGCCTGCGATTTTTCTTCCAATGGCTTTTTATTGGGGGATAGAGTTATATAATTATGTTTTGAAGGAGTTTGTGTTATGAAAAGAATTGCAAAGTTTGAAAAGGTGAGCCGTGAGCAATTTGTTTTTGGGTGGATGGATGCCTTTGATACAGGTATCGGTGTGTATGATGCTTATGACAAGGTGAAGCTACCGAAGCGTGCAACGTCAGGTTCTGCGGGTTATGATTTTTATGCCCTCAGGGATATTGAGCTTGCTCCGGGCGAGTCTGCAAAAATCGCAACAGGTGTCCGTGTACAGATTGATGAAGGATGGGTGCTGAAGCTTTATCCCAGAAGCGGTCTGGGCTTCAAATACCGTCTTCAGCTTGCAAATACAGTAGGTATTATTGACAGCGATTATTATTATTCAGACAATGAAGGTCATATTTTTATAAAAATAACAAACGATTCAAAAGACGGAAAAAAGGTTTACATCAGAGAAGGCGAGGCGTTTGCACAGGGAATCTTTTCCGAATACGGAATTACTGTGGATGACGATGTGACAGATGTGAGAAACGGTGGCTTCGGAAGCACAACGAAATAGAATAAGTTACATAACAAAAGGGGTGTTGCTTTTGAGCAACACCCCCGATTTCTCTTTATTTGTTCAAATACTTTGCAACCTCTGCTGCAACGAGCTTTGTAATCTTTTCAAGATCCTCAGCCGACATTGAACTGCCGTTGTTGCAGTCTGCCTTGCCGTCACTGCTGAACAGCTTCATTTTTTCCATTGTTGCAAGCTTCACTGCTTCCACAGCCGCAGGAATAAGGTCAATGATACCTTTGTTCATATCGGAGAACTTCTTGAACTCAGCTTCAACGGCTGCAACGTTGATGTCTGTGAAAATATTGACCTTGCTTATACCGTCCTGAATTGCCTGACGGAAGTCGTTGTCTGTGAGACCTGAACCACCGTGAAGAACCAGGGGAACATCAACTGTTTTTGCAATTGTACGAATTCTTTCAAAATCCAGTTTGGGGGGCAGCTTGTAAGCTCCGTGTGCATTGCCCACAGCAATTGCAAGTGCATCAACTCCTGTTTTTTCCACAAAGTCTTTTGCAAGAGCGGGATCTGTGAAGAAGGCAGAGGGGTCTGCCATATGGTCACTGCCTTCCGCTGAACCTTCGTTGTCACCAACGTGACCAAGCTCGCCTTCAATTGTTGCACCGTAGGAATGGGCAATGTCTGCCATTTCCTTTACCTTGCGTACATTTTCCTCGTACGAATCTGTCGAACAATCATACATAACCGAGCTGAAGCCCAGCTTGAGAGCCTTCACACAAGTGTCATATGTAAGACCGTGGTCAAGATGAACAACAACGGGAACAGAAGCCTTCTTTGCCATAGGGATAAGATAATATGAAATCTCTTCCAGAGGTCCATAAGGAAGAAGAATTTCCGCCGAACCCATAATAACCGGTGATCTTGTACTTTCAGCCGCAGCAATAATACCGCGAGCAAGCTCCAGATTCACTGCATTGAAAAGCCCTACTGCGTAGTGACCTTTTTTTGCAGGTCTCAGAACTTCGTTCATATTAACTAACATTTTGTCTCCTCCTTGTCAAACAGCTTGAACAAGCCGTTGAAAAAGCTAATTTTAATATACTAGCATTATTTTACAACAGAAACAAAGAAATGTCAACATATTTCAAAGAAAAATACAAGTTTTTCTTTGGTTTTTCGCAGAAAACGGAGATTAATAAAAAAGTATGATTAGCTTTTGCGTTTTTCCATGGAATATTTTTTCGGGGTTGTACCCTTATACTTTTTGAATACTGCTGCGAAATAGTTGCTGTCGTTGAAGCCGCATTCGGTGGCGATTTGGGTTACGGTTTTGTCGGTGGCTTGCAACAGCTTTTCCGCCGCTGTGATACGGGATATATTCACATATTCTGAAAGCCCGATGCCGATTGTTTTCTTGAAAAGACGGCAAAGATGGCTTGGACTCATAGCGTATTTTCGTGACAGAGCTTCGAGACTCAATTCCATTCCGCAATTTTCACTTATGTATTTTGCAATATTCTGAATTGTTTGCTCGGACGGGGTAAGATGTGAGGAGTTCGTGGTACAGTATCGTGAAATGAGAACCAACATCTGCATAAAGCAAAGTCTTTGCATCTCAGCGTAGTTTTTCTGTTTTTTTGTTCCCTCGGTCTCAAGACGGTTAATAATGTTTTCAAGCTCCGAAAGACTGTCGTCAGGCATACGGATAAAACGCTTCTGCTTCAACTCATCAATGTATTTCTGAAAATCCTTGCCTGCAAAATCGTCTCCAAAGGAAAAGCGCAGACGCTCCACCTCGGTACATTGACCGTTGTCTGTTTTGTGGAACACAAATTTGGGGATAAAAACCATATCCCCCGGTTCAAGTATGAATATTTCGTTGTCAACGAAGTATTTCGTTCTGCCCTTTTTCAAAAAGTAAAGCTCATGACTGTCGTGATAGTGGGCGCTTTGCATTGTCATTGGCTCGGTATGTGTTTTATGTTCAAAAAAACAGTTGTTCTCGCTGCTGTATACTGCCATTTTCATCACCTTATTGAATTCTAACAGAAAAAACATTGATAGTCAACAATATTTTTTCTTTTTTTTATTACTAAGGCAATATTTTAAAGGAAATCAAGATAAAAATGATGTAGAATGAAAGAAAAGGAGGAATGAAAATGTTAAGTAACAAAACAATCAGACCTGAAAGAGTTATTCAGTTCGGCGAAGGCGGTTTTTTGCGCGGATTTGTGGATTGGATTCTCCAGCTTACGAATGAAAAAACGGATTTTGACGGAAGTGTTGTAGTTGTTCAGCCCATAGAAAACGGCTTGTGTGACAAGCTTTCCGCACAGAATTGTGTTTATACTCATATTATGAGAGGTATGCAGGACGGCGTACCAACCGTTGAAAAGAAAGTTATTGATGTGATTTCCAGATGTGTGAAGCCTTACGAGGATTGGAATTCATATCTTGCCCTTGCGGAAAACCCCGAGTTCAGATTTATATTCTCAAATACTACCGAATCGGGAATTGAATATGTTGAAGGTGACAAGCTGACCGATGCACCGCCCAAGTCTTTTCCCGCAAAGGTTGCGGCACTTCTTTACAAGCGTTTCACGCTGGGACTTCGCGGTTTTGTTTTTCTGCCCTGTGAGCTTATTGACAAAAACGGCGAAAATCTCAAACGTATTATTCTGAAATATGCGGACGACTGGGCTTTGGGTGAGGACTTCAAGGCTTGGGTGAATGAAGAGAATATCTTCTGTAATACTCTTGTTGACCGAATTGTGACAGGTTATCCGAAGGATGAGAAAATTGACCTTGGATATGAAGATAATATGCTCAACACAAGTGAGCTTTTTCACCTTTGGGTTATTGAAGGACCGAAGAGTATCTGTGATGAACTGCCCTTTGACAAAACGGGTCTCAATATTATAATTACTGACAATCTTGAACGTTATCGCACGCGAAAGGTGCGTATTCTCAATGGTGCACACACTTCAATGATTCCTTATGCAATGCTTGAAGGTGTCGAGACTGTGAAGGATTGTATGGAGAACGAAAAGCTATTTGCCTTTGTGAAGGCTTGTGTTTTTGAAGAGATTATTCCAACCCTTGACCTTCCGGAAGAGGAACTGACAGATTACGCAAATAATGTTTTCGAGCGTTTCAGAAATCCTTATATCAGACATCTTTGTGCATCAATTTCCCTTAACTCCGTGAGCAAGTTCAAGGTGAGAGTTTTGCCCTCTCTTCTTGAATACATAAAGAGAACCGGAAAAATGCCGGAGCATCTTCTTATGTCCTTTGGGAAGCTTATTGACTTCTACAAAACAGATATGACAAATGATGACAAGGATATATGTGAATTTATGAAAGCTTCGGACGTAGAAACCATTCTCGGCAACAAAAAGCTCTGGGATGAGGACTTGAGTTATCTTGCGAAAGAGGTAGAGAAGTATGTTGATAAATAAGCTTGACAATGTTGAAGTAAATCTGGAGGACGGACACAAGTATGCCCTCAAGGATATTGCCGCAGGCGAAAACATAATCAAATACGGCAATCCTATAGGACATGCAGTATGTGACATAAGAAAGGGTGAGCACGTTCACTCACACAATATGAAAACAAACCTTTCGGGAAATCTTGAGTATACGTATGAGCCTGAGTTCTATGATATTCCAAAAGCAGAATGCGACAGAACTTTTTTGGGTTATGTACGTGAAAACGGCGATGTAGGCATAAGAAACGAGATATGGATAATCAACACCGTTGGCTGTGTCAACAAGGTTGCGAAAAAGCTTTCGGAGCTTACGGGAGCTCACACATTTGAGCATCCATTTGGCTGTTCCCAGCTTGGTGACGACCACAAAAACACACAGCTTGTGCTTCGGGGTCTTGTGAACCATCCCAATGCGGCAGGAGTTCTTGTGCTGGGTTTGGGTTGCGAGAATAACAATATTGAGGAATTCAAAAAGGTTCTGGGAGAATATAACTCTGACAGAGTGAAGTTTTTGAATACTCAGGATGTTGAGGACGAAATATCCGAGGGCGTAAAGATTATTGAAGGACTGAAGGAATATGCAAAGAAGTTTCAGCGTGTTCCCGTGCCCGTTTCAAAGCTGAAGATTGGACTCAAGTGCGGCGGCAGTGACGGTTACAGCGGAATTTCCGCAAATCCCTTGGTGGGAAGACTTTCCGACAAGCTGATTTCCATGGGCGGAAGCTGTGTTCTCACCGAAGTTCCCGAAATGTTCGGTGCGGAGCATCTTCTTATGAAGCGTTGTGAGACAAGAGAGGTTTTTGACAAAACTGTTGCATTGATTAATGATTTCAAGGATTACTTCACAAGACACAATCAGGTGATTTATGAAAATCCTTCGCCCGGAAACAAAAAGGGCGGAATAACTACCTTGGAGGAAAAGTCTTTGGGTTGTGTGCAGAAGGGTGGTCTTGGAACTGTTGTGGATGTGCTGAAAATGGGTGATGTACTCACAAGAAACGGTCTCAGCCTTATGGATGGACCCGGAAACGATATTGTGGCAATAACCAATCTCACCACCGCAGGGGTACATATGATACTCTTTACTACGGGAAGAGGAACGCCCGTGGGGGCGCCTGTTCCTACGGTTAAGGTCGCAACAAATCACGCTCTTGCAGAGAAAAAGAAGGGGTGGATTGACTTTGATGCATCACCAACACTTTCAGGAAATCCATTGACAGATGAGTTTTTTGATTATATAATTGAAGTGGCATCAGGGAAAGAGACAGCAAATGAGAAAAACGGTTACAGAGAAATCTCTGTTTTCAAGGACGGAATAGTTTTATAAGGAGAAACGAAAATGGGAATAATAAATGAAAAATTTATGCTGAAAAATGAAACAGCAAGAAAGCTTTACAATGATTTCGCGAAGGATTTGCCGATTATTGATTATCATTGTCACCTATCCCCTCAGATGATTGCAGAGGATTACAGATTCAAAAATGCTTATGACTTGTTTCTCGGTGGAGACCACTACAAGTGGAGACAAATGCGCTCAAACGGCATCGACGAGAAAATGATTACAGGCGACGGAGACGAGTTTGAAAAGTGGATGGGATTTGCCAAAACCTTCCCGCTTCTCATTGGCAACCCTCTCTATCATTGGACAAGTCTTGAACTCAAAAGATATTTTGACATAGACATACCTCTCAGCGAAAAAACGGCAAAGGAAATTTGGGACAAGTGCAATGAGTGTCTTTTGAAGCCTGAGTTTTCTGCTCAGAATCTTATCAAGCGTTCCAATGTTGAGGTTATCTGCACAACAGATGACCCGGCAGATGATTTGAGATACCACAAGCAGCTTCGTGACGCAGGCTTCCCCACAAAGGTTCTCCCAACCTTCCGCCCCGACAAGCTGGTTAATATTGAAAAGGTTGAGTTTTTGCCTTATATCGAGGCTAACGGCATTGACAGCTTTGAAAAAGTAATTTCCTTCGTGGGCGAAAAGATAAGATTCTTTCACGAAAACGGATGCAGACTTTCTGACCATGCCCTGGAATACGTTCCATTTGCTCTTGGTGATGCAAAGGCGGTATTTGACAAAAGGTTAAGCGGCGGTGACTTGTCGGCTGATGAAATTGATACCTTCAAAACAGCTGTTCTTGCGGAATGTGCGAAGCATTATACCGAGCTTGGTTGGGCTATGCAGCTTCACATCGGTGCTCTCAGAAACAACAACGGAAAAATGTTTGAGAGCCTTGGTGCTGATACGGGCTTTGATTCAATCAACGACCTTTGTATCGCTGAAAAGCTTTCTGCCTTTCTGAATAATCTGGAGTGTGCAGATATTCTTCCAAAAACCATACTCTATACCCTCAATCCAAAGGATAATTATGTTCTTGGTACCATGCTGGGCAACTTCCAGAAGGCTCCTATTGCAGGCAAAATTCAGTTCGGCTCAGGTTGGTGGTTCAATGACAACCGAGACGGTATGGAAGAACAGATGAAGGCTCTTGCCAACCTCGGAATACTTGGAAATTTTGTAGGTATGCTCACCGATTCCAGAAGTTTTGTTTCATATCCGAGACATGAGTACTTCAGGAGAATATTCTGTAACCTTGTAGGCGGCTGGGTTGAAGACGGTGAATATCCGGAGGATATGGACGCGTTGAAAGTAATTGTTGAAGGTGTTTGTTATAAAAACGCAAAAACATACTTCGGATTTTAGAGATTGGGTTGACTTTTGAAATAGTTTGATATATACTTTTGATGTCAAAAAAACTTTTTGAGGTGACGCAAAATGAGAATTTTATTTCAAGGTGATTCAATTACAGATGCAGGTCGTTCACGCACAGATGATGTGAATGTGGGTACGGGCTATCCTCTTCTTGTCAAGGCTTCCTTGGGCTTTGAAAATCCGGGGGAATATGAATTCTTCAACCGTGGTATCGGTGGAAACAGAATTGTTGATGTTTATGCAAGAATAAAGGCGGATATAATTAACCTGAAACCCGATGTTATGAGCCTCCTGATTGGTGTTAATGACGTATGGCACGAGTTGGGCGACAACCCCAATGGTGTTGATGCGGACAAGTTCTTCAAAATTTATTCAATGCTTATTGAAGAGGTGAAGGATGCACTTCCCGATTTGAAGATTATGATTATGGAGCCGTTTGTGCTCAGCGCCAGCGGTACGTCGGAAAAATATGATGTTTTCCGTCCCGAGGTTGAAAAACGTGCAGAAATGGCAAAAAAGATAGCTGACAAGTTTGGACTTCCCTTTATTCCTCTTCAGGCGGGTCTTGATGAAATGTCAAAGACTATTGAAGTCGGATACTGGCTTTCTGACGGTGTTCATCCTACGGCAATGGGTCATGAATACATAAAGCGTGAATGGCTCAAAATGTTTAATACTCTGTAAGTTTTGCGAGACTGTCTTTGTTTGTTAGAAAGAGACGGTCTCGTTTTGTTTGAGGAATATAGTTATGAAAAATAAAATTAGAAACGAAATAAAACTCAAACGCAAGGAAATGAACCCCGATGATGCCAAACAAAAAAGCTTTTCTGCCGCATGGTGCTTTTTGAACAGTGAGCTTTACTTATCTGCAAATACTATTATGCTGTATATGCCCTTGGGGAATGAAACGGATACCGGGGAGATTGTCAAAAAAGCTTTTGAAGACAGGAAAAGAATTGTTCTTCCTGTTACGGAAAGGAGTACGGGATGGATTACACCTTTTGTTTTTGAAAGGGGTGCAACTTTGAAAAAAGGGAGTTTTTCGGTTCTTGAACCGCAAAATGCAGAAATTGCGAAGAAATCCGAGATTGATACGGTGATTGTTCCCGGAATTGCTTTCGACAAAGCCGGCTCGAGAATCGGTTTCGGCAAGGGATGTTATGATATGTTTCTGGACGGGCTGAATGCAGTGAAGATAGGGTTTTGTTATGACTTTCAGGTGATGGATGAAATTCCATCCGATGACCACGACATAAGAATGGATTTTCTCGTAACGGAAAAAGGCGTTTTGAGGTGTCAATAAAATAAAGAGGTGATGATTGTGCAGAAAATACTGTTTGTCTGCCACGGGAATATCTGCCGTTCTCCTATGGCTGAGTTTGTAATGAAGGATTTGCTGAAAAAAGAAGGACTTTCGGAATATGTATATGTTGCGTCTGCTGCCACAAGCTTTGAGGAAATCGGCAACCCTGTTCATCGGGGAACAAAGCAAAAGCTCGCAGAGCTTGGAATTTCGGTTGCAGGAAAGACGGCTGTGCATATGGAAAAAACTGATTATGGAAAATATGATTTTATTATAGGAATGGACAGCATAAATATAAGAAATATTATGCGTATAATCGGAGACGACCCCGAAAACAAGGTTTCAAAGCTACTCAGCTTTGCAGATGAGGACGGGGATATTGCAGACCCTTGGTATACAGGTGATTTTGATGCAACCTATAGGGATGTATTGAGAGGCTGCAAAGGACTTTTGAACCGGATAAAAGAATAAAAAGAGGGGTGTTGCTTTTTGCAACACCCTTTGCAATTACAAATATTTTTTGATAATAGCGTGCATTTCATCAAATTTGCTTTCGATGTCCTGAACCAGCTTGAACTGTGTTCTTGCACGGTATAGGTTGTGGTTATCCTTGTGAACCTTGAAATAAGTGTCACCGTTCAGGTAGTCAGCAAGGAATCGTATTCCGCATTCGTATGTCATAAGAAGTGCAGATATAGGAAGAAGCTGAATTTCCATTTCGGTCAAGCAGGATGCTGTTTCCGACAGGAAGCCTTTCGCAAACTGTTCAAATTTTTCAAGGTCGAACCAGATTTTGCTCAGGTCTTCTTCGTCCTCTGTGCCGCTTGATGCACCAAATCTCAATGCGTCACCAAAGTCATAAAGAACAGAACCCGGCATAACTGTATCAAGGTCAATAACACAAACACCCTTGCCTGTATCCTTGTCAAAGAGGACGTTGTTGAGCTTTGTATCATTGTGCGTAACACGGAGCGGAACAGTTCCCTTTTCCATTTCGTCAGTGATTTTTGATGCATATTTTGCATAATCCAATGCGAAGCTAATTTCGGGCTGAACAGCCGCAAGTCTTCCTGCAGCGTTTTTGCTGATTGCAGCTTCCAGCTGCTTTACTCTTTCGGGAGTTTTGTGGAAGTCAACGATTGTTTCAAAAAGCTTGTCGGCAGGGAAATCATCAAGCCAGTTCTGGAACTTCCCGAATGCCTTGCCTGCGTGATAAAGCTGAATAGGATTCTCAACAATTTCATAACTAACGCTGTCTTCAACAAATTTGTACATTCTGAAATAGTTTTCGTCGTCAAGCTTGTAATAATTCTTTCCGTCACGGGTTCTGATTACGTTGAGTGTTTCGCGGTCAGGGTCGCCGCCTTCCTTTTCGATTTTCTTTCTCACGTGTTCGGTAACGTTGTAAATGTTTTCCATAACCTCCTCGGGGTTTTTGAAGACATTAATGTTTATTCTCTGGAGAATAACTCTCGGTGCTGCCTCGCAGAGGTATGTATCGTTGATATGACCGTTTCCGTAGCCTTCGATAGTGGTTTCAATATTGAACTGGGCACATATGTCCTTCAAATTAAATTCCATCGTAATATCCATCCTTTACTAGTTTTTTCATTGCTTCAACAACTGTTTCCTTGTCTTCCTTGTAGGTAACTCCGTACCATTTTTCGTCAGTTTCCAGAACTCTTACCTTTTCACCCTTTGATTTTATCATATTGTCAACAACAAAGGGAATGAAAAACTCGCCTTTCAGGGGATTATCAAGATTTTCGAGGAATTTTACAAAGTCAGAAGCTATATCGTCAAAGACAGAGGGGAGAAGACCCCACATATTCATTGATACAATTGTATCAAGAGGGATACCGCTGTTTTTGTCAAGAGCGGTATGCTCAACAACCCCTGTGAGAAATCCGTCCGAAACCTCACAAACACCTCGGGACACAGTTCCGTTTTCTGTGATGGTGTTTCCCAATGAAAAACCAACCATACAGTTTTCGTTGTTTGCAACCAGATTATCGTGAAGAATTTTGTAGGATTTCTGTCCGTAATAGTCATCAGCGTTTATCAGTGCAAAGGGGGTGTCAACCGTGTTTCTTGTGCAGTATACTGCGTGACCTGTTCCCCAGGGCTTTGTTCTGCCGTCAGGAACAGAAAAACCTTTCGGAAGGTCATCCATATCCTGAAAAACATAATCAACATCAATCATTTTTTCTATTCTTTTTCCTGCAATTTCACGGAAATCCTTCTCAATATCGCGTCTTATAATAAAAACTGTTTTGTCGAAACCTGCCTTTGCTGCATCATAAACCGAAAAATCAAGGATTATTTCTCCGTTCGGTCCTACAGGAGCAATCTGCTTGAGACCGCCGAAGCGACTGCCCATTCCTGCTGCCATAACTACAAGTGTTGTTTTTGAATTCATTTTTAGCATCTCCTGACATTTTATTCATTTGACGTTGGTTGTGACACAGCACAGCCTCTTATACAAATTCGCCAAAATTTTCTTTTTTCCTTCTTTTTTTATTATACTCGAAAAATTTTTTTTGTATTTACTCAAAAATAACTTTTTTTTTAACAAAAGTCACATTTTTATTGAATTATATTGATTTTTCTGATATAATGATTTCGATACATAAAAAAAGGTGCTACGAGATTTTTGTACCATGAGCGGAACGAAAGGGATGGAAAAAATGAAAAAATTAGCTCTTATATTAGTTTTTTTAACAGTTTTTGGTATTCAATCTTTTGCCAATGAAGAGACCCCTTATGTTATTTATGATCTTGATGATTATAAAATAGTTTGCGAAAGAGTCCGTGTTGCAGTGCCTCATGAATATGACGGTCCGGTATATTCATATAGGAATTACGGCGTTGTTGATAAAGCCGGCAATGTTGTTATACAACAAAAATACCAGGGGATTTTGTCACCGTCAGAGGGGCTTTCTGCTTTTTCCATTGATGGGAAAATTGGTTTCTTTAACGAGAATTGGGAGGTTGCAATTGAAGCAAAATATGATGGTATGGTATCTTCTCCCTCTGAAGTCTTCTTTTCCGAAGGCTTGTGTGCCGTTCCAAAAAAGAATGATGATAATTACAGGTTATGGGGATATATAGATAGGGAAGGAAATGAAATAACGGAGTTTATATACGACCATGCCGAGCCCTTTAAAAATGGTGTTGCCACTGTTGGCATAAGAGAAGATGTGTATAATTACAATACAAAAATGAAATATGGAAAAATTGATAATATGGGGAATGTTATCGAGCCTTTTAAGTTTGGTTATGCCCTGGGCATGGATTATGAGTATCTCTGGCAGGAACCGATAGAAATTCAGCTCAGCCAGAACCTTGTTGAATTAAATGGTGTAAGATATAAAAATTCGGATATAGAATACCCGTTTATCAATTATCTTGGTTATGCATATATGCCTCTTACATACTATGGTGCAAGAATGCTGGGAATAAACTGCGACTGGACTGAAAGCGATGGCGTGATGCTGTCTTTGGGTGGTGTGCCGAGTGAAGATATTAAAGGAAATAATGGTATGATTGAAGGAGTATGTGAGCTTGCAAACTTTTATAAAGGGAAGCTTACCATAAACGGAAAGCTTTATGAATACGGCGATACGGCTTATCCTTTGATACACTATAAAAATGTGGTTTATATTCCGGTGCTGTGGCAAAAGGGAATGGAAGAGCTGGGAATAGAATATAGCTTTTTAGGTGCAGAAAAGCTAGAAAACTCTGATAGAGGAATGATGGTTTTTAAAACAAAATAAAGGTGTGTTGATTTGTAAATGCTGTGCACAACAGGAATCGGACGAGTTTTTGAGCTTGATTTGACCGGAGAGTGTTGCTCGAAAAGGAAAGTCTGCCTCGGCTATGATGCAGGGCATTAAAATTACACGGTCTTTATATAAAGAATGTCGAATTTTGAAAAAAAATAAATATAATTAAAAAGGAAGAACAAATAGATGAAAAGTAAGCAACTTAAAAGTTTTATATTTATGAATATTGGATGTATCCTTCTTTCTGTTGGAGTATATTTCTTTAAGATTCCAAATGGGTTTGCAACAGGCGGTGTAACTGGTATTGGTACCATATTGGGCAAACTTTTTCCTATCACACCTGCAGTTTGGATATGGATATTGAACGGTGCACTTTTGTTGTTGGGCTTTTGGTTTTTGGGGTGGAAAAACAGTCTTAAAACAATTTATTGCAGTATGTTTTATTCAGCTCTTACATATCTTTTTGAACTGTTTATACCGCTTTCTGCTCCGCTTACAAATCAGCCACTTTTAGAATTAGTATATGCTATGCTTCTCACAGCCATTGGGTCGGCAATGATTTTCAATAGTGACGCGTCTTCCGGAGGAACGGATATTGCTGCTTTGATTATGAAAAAGTTTACGGATATTGATGTTGGGAAAGCCTTGCTGGCTGTTGATTTTGTTGTTGCTGTGAGTTCGTTTTTTGTTTTTAATACACAGGCAGGGCTGTTTTCATTGCTTGGTCTGTTTTCAAAAGCATTTTTAGTAGACAGTGTTATTGAAAGCTTAAATACTTGTAAATATTTTGTTGTTATAACGACAAAGCGTGAAGAAATTTCGCAATATATTATAGAAGCATTGCATCATGGCGTTACTGTTAGCGATGCAATTGGAGACTTTACAAAGGAACAAAGAACAATGATTCATACCGTATGTAGACGAGCAGAGGCAGTCAAACTTAAAAAGAAAATCAAAGAAATCGACCCAGCCTCCTTCGTTATTGTTACTACCAGTAGCGAAATTATCGGACGTGGATTCAGAAATGTCTGATTGTTAATGGTTTTTGTTCCTAACTTGAAATGAATTATAATGATTGCACAAACAGTAGCTTGTTTAAAAACATAACAAAAGAAGAAACTTATTTGAGGATTAGTAATTATATTATTGATTTAGTAACGAATTGTACGTGTGACATTCAAAAATAAAAAAGGAGGAAAAATTATGAGTATACCTGTAGCAAAACAGTACATTCTTGACTTCGAGCAGATGGGACTTGGAATGTTTATTCATTGGGGACTCTATTCACAGCTTGGCAGAGGAGAATGGGTTTTCAATCTTGAACATTACAACATGGATGAATATAAGAAGCTTGCAGACACATTTACTGCCGAGGACTTTGATGCGGAGAAAATTGTCCGCACAGCAAAGGAAGCGGGATTTAAGTACATAACATTTACAACAAGACATCACGAAGGCTTTTCGCTTTATGACACATGCGGTCTTAGTGATTTTGATGCAGTGCATACCCCGGCGGGAAGGGATCTTATCCGTGAGTTTGTTGATGCTTGTAATAAATATGGTCTGATGCCTATGTTCTACCATACAACACTTGACTGGTACAACAAGGACTTTAACGAGAAATTTGACGAATACCTTGAGTATTTGAGAAAGAGTGTTGAAATACTTTGTAAGAACTACGGCAAAATAGGTGGATTATGGTTTGACGGCAATTGGTCAAAGCCTGATTCGGACTGGAAGGTTGACGAGCTTTATGCAACAATCAGAAAGTATCAGCCTGAAGCTATGATAATAAATAACACAGGACTTAGTGACAGAGGCAAAATAGGTAATCCCGAGATTGATTCCGTTACATTTGAGCAGGGTATACCAACGCCGATGAATCGTGAAGGAATGTCAAAGTATGTTTCTGCAGAAATGTGCCACACGCTTAACGAACACTGGGGAATAGGATATGACGATTTATGCTATAAATCACCGACTGAGCTTATCAAGAGTCTCTGCGACTGCCGTAAGGTGGGCGCAAATTATCTTTTAAATATCGGACCTGAGGCACAGGGTAAAATAAATAATTATCAAAAAGAACTTTTGGGACTTTTAGGACGTTGGATGGAACTGTTCGGCGAAGCAATCTATAATGGAAGACCATGTGGGGTTAACGGCATAGGTAAAAACTTTGCACTGAAGAGCGTTGACGGCGAGAATCTTTACTTTTTCGTGTACGATCTTGCAACTCGCGGAGACGGTAATGTAACAGTAGGTAGAAAATACAGAGGAGTTTATGCTTTTGGTGGTGTGTCGGAGGAAATTACATCTATAAAATGGATGGACAATAACGAGGAGCTACCATTTGTTCAAGGTCAAGATATGCTTGCTGTGAATCTTACAGGACATCCATACGGAACATCATATCCGGTAAGGGTTGCAAAAGCAACGATTAAATAATTGCTTTTGCACGAGCAATGAATTGCCTTACGGTAACGAAATTTTTATCATATCGTGTTTTTATGTGAAACGAAAAACATATCGAATTTATGAAGTAAATATATCGAGCAAGCTTTAGTTTGCATATCGATAAAATAGGCTTGCATCTAAACCTTATGTGTCGCAATATGGATATGTCGAATTTTGTTGAAAAAATATTTTAAGAAAGGATGTTGAATTGTAATGTCGAGAATTATTCCTATAACAAAAAAATGTATTATTTGCGATAAGGAACATGAATATCGTGAACTTGCAAGCACGAATGCTTTTGGTGCTTGTGATTTAGATTTGCGTCCTCCGGAGATGAGAAGAAGTACGATGCCCTTATGGGTTGAAGAGTGTCCGTTTTGTGGCTATGTTTCAAGTGATATTTCAAAACTTCCTATTGATGTAACGGAAGTAAGCAAGGTGAAAGATTTTATTTCTAAAGAATCATTTCAGCACACAGAGGAAAAATCATTTTATGCATCGCTTCATGCAGCGTGGGCGTGCGATGATAAAAATGATAAGGAAAACGCAATACTGTGCAGAAAAATTGCTTTGGAGTTTTTGGAAATTTTAATTTTAAATGATAAAAATAACGAGAATTTGAGATTGCAAAAGGCGGACTTATTAAGAAGAAGCGGAGATTTTGATGCAGTTATCAAGCAATATAATAGCGAGAATTTTTCTAACGAATTATTAAATAAAATTGTTCATTTTCAACTTGAAAAATCAAAACTTAAAGATGATGCATGCTATACAGTTGCAGATGTATAACCTTTTTTGTCCTAACTTATTACGAACTTTTCGTGAAAATTAGTTGCATCTAAACCTTATGTGTCGCAATATGGAAATGTCGAATGTTGTCGAAAGGGGAGATAATCATGAGAATAAAAATGATATTGCTATCATTGCTGTCGATATTGATAGTGGTGGTATCCTATCTTATGAATTTTGGCTTTATAAGATTGTTTTGTTTATTGATGTTAATTCCTTTTGCACATGCTATAATTGTGTTTGCGATTAGTGTAGTTGCATCTAATTATTCGTCCTATAGAAAGATACAGATGTATAATTATATGTTTTGTATAACATACATATTTAGCAATCTTCTTTTCCCTGATTCGGATGAATTATCTACTCGAATGTTTTTCGGATTAATTGAAAATGATTTTATGTGTAATCTTGGTACAGTGCTTTCAATAATTTCGCTAATAATGCATATTATTTTAATCGTATTACAATTTATAGAAATTAGGCGTATAGATAAGAAAACTAATGAAAATTTTTGGCCTTAATTTGATATAAACTACGGCTAAAAGGTTTTTGCATCTAAACCTTATGTGTCTCAATCTACACCTATCAGTCACTTCGTGACAGCTTCCCCTCAAGGGGAAGCCTTTAAAAAATTTTGTCCCTAATCTCGCATGAGCATATAATGAATATTAAGTTATTTATAGGAGGGTAGTTCAAAATGAATTACAAAGGATTTGAACTCGGAATAGCTATACAAATAGGAAAGCTTTTTTCGGTACATTATTTTGAATACTCAAAAAACTTCAGTTTTCACGGCGAAAAGCACAATTTCTGGGAGTTTGTTTATGTAGACAAAGGTGAAGTGACTGTAACGGCAGGGGAAAAGGATATTGTCTTATCGCAGGGAAACGTAATTTTTCACAAGCCTGACGAATGGCACAATGTTCGTGCAAATGGGAAAATTGCTCCTAATGTGGCTATCGTCAGTTTTGAGTGCGAGTCGCCCGCGATGAAGTTTTTTGAAGGAAAGGTGCTGAAGGTTGGACAGGAACAGAAAAATCTCATTTCAAAGATTATTTCGGAGTACACAAATGCTTTTTCAACACCTCTCGGAAATATTTTCACTGAGGAGCTGAAGTTGAAAGAAGCTCCCGATATAGGTGCAGAGCAATTAATAAAGCAATATATTGGGGAATTTCTGATTTTGTTCCTGCGTCAAAAGGCTCCCGCTATTCAACACAAAAGCTTTACTGTGAACAATAGCAGCTCAATGGTGAATATTCTGGAAAACTTTATGATGGCACATATTTCGGAAACAATGTCAATTGACCGGCTTATGAAATACAGCGGTCTCAACCGAATGGGTGTCAATCGGCTATTCAAGTATCATTATGGCGTAAGCCCCATTCAATACTTTATTCAGCTGAAAATCGAGCTTGCAAAAAAATACATCCGTGAGGACAATTACAACATAACACAGATTTCGGAGCTTTTGGGCTATTCAAGCATACACTATTTTTCCATACAGTTCAAGAAAACCACAGGAATGACCCCGAGTGAATATTCCAATTCCATAAAGGCAATGTCGCCTCTTGACAGCGCAAGTCAGGAGTTTCTGAAGCCTGAACGGATAAAGTAATTCTTTATAGAAAACGGTGCAACCTTTTTTGGGGGATGCACCGTTTTTGTTATATCTTTTCAAAAAATGTTTTTACAACCTTCACAAGATTTTTTGCGGCTGCATCAACAAATTCGTTATACGAAATATGTGAACTGCCGTCAGCGTTATCCGAAATAGAACGTAGAATACAAAAGGGAATGTTGTTTTTGTATGCTACGTGACCAATTGCTGCGGCCTCCATTTCGCATGCAAAAGCACCGAAGGTGTCTACGAGATATTTTTTCTTTTCTGCACTGTTTATGAACTGGTCACCGGAAACAATCTTTCCCGTCAGGGTATGTATTCCGTTTTCTGAGGATGCATCAAAAAGCTTTTCTGAAATGTTTTTGTCTGTGGGTATTTCTACTATGTCAATCCCGGAAATAAAGCCTACAGGGTCGCCCAAGGGGGAGGTATCCATATCGTGCTGGATTACAGCGTCAGCAACGACCACGTCACAGATATTCAAAGTTTTTTCAAGCCCGCCGGCAACACCGCTGTTTATTACGAAATCAGGGTTATATTGCAGGCACATTGTCTGGGTGCAGATTGCGGCATTAACTTTTCCGACACCGCTGACTGCTACAACCGTAGACTTGCCCCAAAGCTTGCCGCAGACAAATTCTGTTCCGCTGATGGTTTCAGCTTTTTTATCGGTCATAAGCTCCTTGAAGCTGTTGACTTCAATATCCATTGCTCCGATTATTCCTATCATTTGCATTACTCCTTTGGAAATTTTCATATTATAATTCTACATTATAATATAGAAAATGTCAATCGGCTTTTGCACAAAGCCATATTTTCATAATCTTTCCAAACATTGTAGCGATGTTCATACGGTCTATATCCTGTGTGGATTCTATATCACAAACAGCAACTTTCTCACCGTTGATTAAAAGAGTGGATTGACCTATCTTCTGTCCCTTCTTGATGGGAGCCTTGATTGGCTCATCATAGATGGTTGAAATCTCAATTTTGTCCTGATTACCTTTCTTTACCACAAAGCTGCATCCGGGATTAGCAGCAGGAATGACTGTTTCTGTTTTGCCGCCGACAACCGAAAGCGGTGCAAGCTCCCCTATTTTTTCAGCAGCATTCACAACGGAATAATTTGCAAAGCCATAATCAAGGAGCTTGGTAGCACTGGAAAAACGGTCTGCAGAGGTGGGGGCTGCAAGGACTGTTGCAACAAGTTGCATACCGTCGCGTTTTGCTGATGCCGCAAGACAGAACTTTGCTTCGGAGGTAAAACCTGTTTTGATGCCGTTGGCGCCGTTATAAAACCGAATGAGCTTGTTTGTGTTGGAAAGTCCGAACTCGCCGTTTCGGAGTGTGTCCATCCAAATAGTACTGTAATCGGTAAACTTCGGATGCTTCAAAAGCTCACAGGAGATAATAGCTATATCCCTTGCGGAGCTATAGTGTTCAGCTGTTTCATCCAGACCATTGCAATTAACAAAATGTGTGTTTTTACAGCCCAGAGCCTTTGCGCGTTTGTTCATAAGCTCAACAAAGGCGGATTCTGCTCCGGCGATATGTTCTGCCATAGCAACAGCGGCGTCATTTCCGGAAGAAATTATAATTGCTTTCAGCATATCCTCAACGGTCATTTGCTCACCGACTTCAAGGAAAACCTGAGAGCCGCCCATTGATGCAGCGTATTCGCTGGTTGTCACTGTGTCTGTCAGTGTGATTTTTCCTGAATCAATTGCTTCCATTGCAAGAAGAACTGTCATAGTCTTGGTTACGCTGGCTATATGAAGCCGTTCGTCTGCGTTGAGTTCGTACAGAACCTGACCGGAGTCTCTTTCAATGAGGATAGCGGACGGAGCGGTTACCAACTGTGCCTCAACATCTGCGGCAACCTGACTTACAATTTCGGCTCCTGCAGAAGATGGGAGAAGAAGTGTTACACAGAGGAAGATGCACAAAAGACCTTTGAAAAGAAATCTCATAGTATTCATACCTTTCTTTGTTTTTATTTCAATATTAATATATAGTGAATAATTATGAAAAAAAAGGTAATAATATAACAAGAAAAAAATTTTTAGATTTTTCAAAAAAAGGGGTTGACAAAGTGAAATAAGTATGTTAATATAGACGAGTTGCGCCAAGCGGAGCAAAAAAGTCGAAAAATAAATTTAAAAAATTTTAAGAAAAGGCTTGACAAAGTGAAGATGGTGTGATATAGTAGATAAGCTCCTTAAAAAAGGGAGCGAAAAACCCCGCGAAAAAGCGGAGGGATGATGTTTGAAAAGTACACAGTGAGAAAAGCGGTAATAA